>NZ_PIZC01000068.1:1064-14916 GCF_019325145.1 Actinomyces sp. 594 | reverse complement strand
AAGGGCGGAATCGCAACTTGTTTCCGTTGCGATTCCGCCCTTCCGTGGTAGCGGGGGCAGGATTCGAACCTGCGACCTCCGGGTTATGAGCCCGGCGAGCTACCGAACTGCTCCACCCCGCGTCGTGGTCATTACTCTAGTCCGCCGCCCGCGGGGACGGCAAACCCGGGCGACGTGCCCTTGCTCACCACGACGCATGCGCCACTCACGCTGTTCAGGCCCGGCGGCTCATCCCTGGGAGTCGAGTTGCTGCTGGGCAGCCACCGCCCGGTTCAGGGCGTCAGTCAGGCGGTCCTGGGCCTCGCCGTAGGCGGACCAGTCTCCGTCCTGCATCGCCTTGCCCGCGTCCTCCATAGCCGTCTGCGCGTCGGAAAGCGCGGTCTCCAGATCGGCAGCCGGGTCGCCGGACCCCGTGGTCGCCCCCGGGGTAGCAGCTGCGCTCGGCTGCGGCGTGGCCTCCGGCGTAGCGTCTGTCGTGGCCGGTGGTGTGGCCTCGACAGTGGGCACGGCCTGATCGGTGCCCTCCTCAGCCTCCGCCGAGGTGTCGTTAGCCGCCGCGGCGTCGCCGTCGACGGCCTCCTCCCCCGTAGTAGCGCCCGAGTCGCCGCCGAACACCTGGTCCAGGGCCTCCGAGAGCGTGTCAGCGAAGCCGACCTTGTCACCGAAGGAGACCAGCACCTCCCGCAGCAGCGGGTACTGCGTCCCGGAGGATGCCTGCACGTAGACGGGCTGCACGTACAGCAATCCGCCGCCCACTGGCAGAGTCAGCAGGTTGCCGCGGATCACCTCAGAGCCCTGCTGCGAGAGCAGGTTCAGCACCTGAGAGACGGTGGCGTTGGAGTTGAAGTTGTTCTGCACCTGACCGGGACCAGACACATTCGACGAGCGTGGCAGCTCCAGCAGCCTCAACTTGCCGTAATCGGGGTTGCGGCCGCCGTTCTCGCCGCCGGCCGTCTCCGAGTCGACGGCGAGGAAACCTGTGAGCACGTTGCGATCGGTGTTACCACCAATGATGTAGACGCTGGACAGGGAGAACGTCGCCTCATCCTGGTCCGGCATCTTCAACGTCAGGTAGTAGGGGGCCTGTGCCTCGTCACCCGACTTGGTCGGGTCATCGGGCACCTTCCAGAAGTCACCGCCGGAGTAGAAGTCCTCGGGGTCGGTGACGTGGTAGTTGGCCAGCACGGTGCGCTGAACCTTGAACAGGTCCTCCGGGTAGCGCATGTGCGCCATCAGGTCTGCACTCATCTCGCTCATCGGGGTGACCGACCCCGGGAAGACCGCCTTCCAAGCGGCCAGGATCGGGTCGTCCTCATCCCACTCGTACAGGGTCACGGAGCCGTCATAGGCGTCTACTACGGCCTTGACCGAGTTGCGCACGTAGTTGGACTCCTCCGGTGCACCCAGGAGCGCGGAGCCGGAGGTCGCGTCACTCATGGTGTCCTCCAGCGACTCGTGCTGGGAATAGGGGTAGTTGTTGGTGGTGGTGTAGCCGTCAAGGATCCAAACGACCCGCTTGGGAGTGGAGTCGTCACCATCATCGTCCACCACCGCCGGGTAGGGGCTGCCGTCCAGGGTCAGCCACGGCGCCACCTGCGCCACTCGGTCCGCGGGGTTGCGGTTGTACAGGATCTGCGATCCGCTGCGGACCTCCTGGGAGAACAGGATGTTCATCTCCTGGAACCTCACCGCGTACAGCAGCCGGTTCCACGGGTTGGACACGTCCGGCCCGCCGTCCCCGGAGAAGGTGGTGTTCACCTGCCCGGAGGGTGCGGAGTCATCGGGGTAGTCGAGCTCGCGCGGGCTGCCGCCGTCGTCACCGCCCACAATGGAGTACGACGGCGAGGCCTGGCCGAAGTAGATGCGCGGCTCGTACTCCCCCAGGTCACCGACCGAGGGGATGCCGCCCTCCCAGAATGAGGGGTAGCCGCCGGAGGCGACGGTGTTTCCGTAGGCCGTCACCACGCCGTAGCCGTGCGTGTACACGGTGTGCTCGTTGATCCAGGTGCGCTGCCCTGCATCAAGGCCGTCGAAGTTGAGCTCGCGCACGGCGATAACCGTGTCCCGGCTCGCACCGTCGATGTTGTACCGGTCTACGTTCAGCGAGGAGGCGAAGGAGTAGTACTGCTTGTTCTGCTGCAGCTGGCGGAAGGTCGGGGAGACCAGGTTCGGGTCCAGCAGGCGGATCGACGTCGTGGACTCGGCATCCTCCAGCAGCTGCCCCGCCTCCGCCGTCGTCTTGGCGTCGTAGTCGGTGATCTCAACATCGTCCAGGCCGTATGCGGTCAGCGTGGCCTTGATGTTGCGATCAATATAAGGCGCCTCCTCCCGCTGGGCGTTGGGATTGACCACGAAGTTCTGAATCACCGCCGGGTAGGCGGTGCCGATTAGCAGTGCAGACACAATCATCACCGCAACACCGGTGATGGGCAGCCGCCAGGAGCTCGACCGTATGGAGAACAGGAACAGTGCCGCCACCACCACGCTGATTGCAGCCAGGATCGCACTGGCGGGCAGGGAGGCATTGACATCGGTGTAGCCGGCGCCGTCGAACCTGCTGTTCGATGCATACAGGGAGGCGTACCGCCCCAGCCAGTAGGAGCCCCCTCGCAGCAGGGCGAACAGGGCCAGGAAGACCGTCAGGTGTACCCGGGCCGCCCGGGTGAAGTGCGGTTCGCGCGCCACGGAGATCCCGCCGTACAGGTAGTGGACGACGACACTGCATATGCCCGCGAACACGACCACGCGCGTGAGGTAGGACACCAGCAGCTCCAGCACCGGCAGCACAAACACGTAGAAAGAGACGTCCAGCCCGAACTGCGGGTCCGTCGTCCCGAAGGACTGCGCATTAGCCGCCAGCAGCACCTCCCGCCAACGCGGCGCCACATCCCAGGCGGAACTGACCAGGGCCAGCCCCGCCGGCACAATCCAAGTCAGCTGCCGCTGGATGGGCTCGACCGCGGAACGATATGCCGCGAGGTTGCGCGTCGCCTCGTCCTGGGGCATGCCGATCTCGCGGGCGCGGTAGGCCAGCCGGATCGCCACGAATACTGCGGCGAACATGATCAGGAAACCGATCAGGAACATGCCTCCCGCCGCAATCCACTGAGTCCAGATGACGCGGGAGAAGCCCAGCTGGTCGAACCACAGCACCTCCGTCCAGGTGCGCGACAAGAAGGCGATGATGGTGGCCAGCAGGGCCAGGATGCCGATGGTCAGGGCCAGCGGGCCCGGTCGCCCACGAGCGTCCCCACCGCTGCGCTGGGTCGGCGGGTGGTTGGAGCCGGCCCCGCCACCGGGTCGCCGTTGCCGCCGCGCCGCGTATGCTCCCCCGCCCGCGCGCGAGGAGGCGCCCAGGCCGAAAAGCGCAGACGGGTCGAATGCCGATGCGGCGAAGGGACCGGAGTCCTCCGGCTCGTCATCCTGCGCGTCTACCTCATCCGCGCTCGCGCCTGCTCGCCCACCGTCACCGGGCTCGTCCTGTGCATGCCCAGGTCTGGCGTCTGCGTCGTCCGCCTGGAAGAAACCGCCGCGCACGCGGTCGTCTCGGCTCTCCGTCTCGGAGGAGTCTTGGGCAGCGGACTCGTCGTCGGGCTTGTCGATTGGATCGTCGTCGGGCCTGGTGCTCACGCTCACGCTCCGTGTCGTTCCGTGTCATTGTGCGTGCGCGCTTGGCGCACAGCGGCCAGCGCCGGCGGCGCCACCAGCCCAATCGTCGCACACGTCACGTCAGGCCCACAAAATATAAGTCAATTCATAGGCAGCGCTGCGCCCGGAGCAAGCTGGCACGGCAGCCTGCCTCAAGGCCACGCGCACCTGTTCCGGCCCACGTACCCCACGCCCCGGGAAGCGCCGCCCGACCCCAGTACCTGCGCCACTACTGGCATGATGGCACCATGATCGAGGATACGAGCCAGGATCCCACCGGGAGCCCGAGCGCGAAACCCGTCAACCGCCCCACCGCCCCCCGGCAGGCGGCCCTCAGGCGCGTGGTCGTCCAGCTGGAGGAGCATGCCGCCAGCAGTGGCTGGGACGCTCCCGTGGGTGTCTTCGCACTGGTGCGCACCGCCGCGGCCCTGCAGGAGGACCCCGTGCTGGAACGGATGCTCGACGCCGCCGCGCTCGCGGAGGCGCGCACGGATCCGGAGGCACTCACCGCCATTGAGCAGGGCGACCTGCCACCGGTAGACAGCCTGGAGGAGCTGCTGGCAGGGATCGTCTGGCCCGAGGAGGTCGACGGCACCGCCATATCCACGGAACGGATGCTGCTTCCCGACGAGGCGGAGCGGGAAGCAGCCGCGATCAGGGATCCGCAGAAGCGCTCCGCCTACCTGGCGTCCCGGCCGGACCGGGACGACGTGCGGATCGTCGTGGGCGTGCTCCGCTCCGGGGAGTCCTGGTGTGCCCTGCGCACCCGCTCCCATGACTCGGCGGACGCGGTAGTGGTCGGCGAGAACCTCGTACCTGGCCTGGTGGAGGCACTGCGGAACACTCTGCAATAGCCGCCCTCCGCCGCCTCCGGTCGGCACGGGTCAGCACCGACTAGAGCTGATTAGCACCGGCTAGCACAGCATCGGCGATTCCCGGCGCTCGCCCTAGACTCCCCCGACGGCGTCACTGCTCAGACTCGTCCTCCGGGGCGGCTCCCGGCTCATCCGCCTCGCGCGCGGCCCCGCCGCCCGCGTCGGCGTCCTTGGCGCCAGCGGCGTAACCGAGCGTACCGTCCAGCAGGGAGGCCAGGTCCGCATCCATCTCCGCATCCATGTCCTGGGCGGCACGCCGCATGGTCAGGAAGTCGTCCGGGTTGGCCAGCTCGGCAGCGGTAGGCACGACGTCGGGATGACGCCAGAACGCATCGCGCTCGGCGTCCCCCAGTTCCGCGCCCAGCCTCTCCCACAGCCGTGCGGCCTCATGTACGCGGCGGGGCCGGAACTCCATCCCGATCAGGCGGGCGAATACCTGCTCCGCCGGCCCGCCCTGAATACGGCGGCGCCGGACCATCTCGCGCAGTGCAACGGCAAGTGGCAAATGCGGCGCCAGCGCACGCGCAGAGACGACCTCCACCCAGCCCTCAACCAGGGCCAGCAGGGTCTCTAGGTGCTCCAGGGCCTCCTTCTGGGCGCCCGTCTCCTGGGGGGCGAACATGCCCGACTCGAGCGCACGCCGAATCGCCTCCGGATCGTTCGGGTCCACCTGGGCAACTGCCTGCTCAACGGCGTCGACGTCGATCACGATGCCGCGAGCGTACGCCTCCACAGCGGCCAGCAGCTGACTGCGCAGCCAGGGAACGTGGGCGTACAGGCGGGCAGCGGCCGCCTCCCGCACCGCCAGGAAGAGCCTGACCTGATCCGCATCGGCCTCCAGCTCGGCGGCAAAGGCCGTAACGTTCGCAGGCACTAGGGCCGTCCCCGGCTCGCGGGTCAGCGGCAGACCGACATCGGTGGCGGCAACCGCCTGGCGGCCCAACTCGCCGATGGCCTGCCCGAGCTGCAAGCCGAAGGCGGTTCCGGCCATGGAACGCATGACGTTACCCAGCGCCCCCATCTGGGCGCTCGCGGCCTCGGAGTCCGCCAGCCTGGTGATCTGGTGCTGCAGCGCATCGCCCAGCGCCCCGGTGGCCGCATCGGCCACGGGTGCGCATACATCCTTCCAGACCGGCAGGGTGCGCTCGACCCACTGGGAACGCGACCAGGCCTCGCGCGGCCCGGGCGCCGGCATGAAGTCGGTGGCGGCGTCGAGCCAGAGGTCGGCAACGGCCAAGGCCTTGCTGGTCTGTTCAGCATCTGCGGCGGTAATGACCGGGTCGCCATCACCACGAGCGGTACGCAACGCCAGGTCCTGCCCCATCGACCAGTTGACGGTACCGCTGGCGGCGCCCGCAAACAGCCCCTGCATCTGTGCCTGAAGGCCACTCAGCTGTGCCGGGGTCAGGCGCGACAGGTCTCCCATGCCACTAATCCGGGCGAGCTGCTCCGGGTCAACACCGGAGGCCCGCAGGGCACCCACCGCGTCCGCGGCCATCTGGGGGCCGAACATCGCGGCAAGCAGCTGCTCGATCTCGTCGAAGGGGTCCGCGCTCATGGGTTCCTCTCGGTGGGTCTCAGTGGGTCCGGCGTGTATGCGGCGCTGGCCGGGACGCCCGCGGCGACCGCACAGTGAAAACACCCGGATCATTGCATCCATTCCTGAGTGCGAGCCATGCGACCCGCCCTCGTTCCCCGCATGCGCCTCCCACGCGCTGCGTGCCAGGTCCCCAGCCGACCTCAGGCGGGTGGCAGCCCGCTCCCAGGATCACCCGTCATGATGTTCCCCGTGACGCTACGCCCTTCCGACGCCCCCGGAACCGAGCCGCACGCCGGCGACCCCGAGGACCACGCCCCGACCACCGTGGATACCTCAGCCGATTCTCCCGAACCGGGCCAATCGGCTGTGCCCGCGGCCGCGACGAGTTCCGCGGCAGGCACCGACCCTGACGTGGAGGATGCCACCGCGGCCGCAGGCTGTGCCTCACCGCAGGCCCCTCACGCCCGCCTCCGCGGGCGCCACCGCTCCCGGCTGCTGATCGGTCTGGCGCTGGCGGCCGCATTGGTCATCGCAGGCGCGACTGTGCCGGTCAATAAGGTCATCCAGGCGCCTGGCCCCACCTGGAACGTGCTGGCAGGCCCGTCCGACGGCGCTGAGGAGGACCTGCTGACTGTCACCGGCACCCAGACCTACGAGACAACCGGCGCCCTGCGCATGACCACAGTGTCAGTATCGGGTTGCCCGGGCTACCCCGTGACGTTCTTCATGCTCGTGGACGCCTGGCTCAGTAGTGACAAGACGGTCCTGGACCGGGAGCAGGTGTGCCCGAAGACCCTGACCGCTGAACAGGTTGAAGAGGTCAACCAGGCGCAAATGACCAGTTCCCAGGATGCGGCCGTGGTAGCCGCTCTGATGGAGACAGGGCACGCCCCGCGCATGGTCCTCACAATCGAGGGTACGGCAGAGGAACAGGCTGGCAGCGACCTTCAGGCCGGTGACGTGCTGAAGTCCATTACCACCGCCGGCACCCGGACCACCATTGACTCCTACCCGCAGCTGCGTGATCTGCTGACCACGATTGACCCGGGAACGCCAGTGACGCTGCAAGTGGAGCGAGACGGGGCCGACGTCGATGTCACGCTGAGCACCATCACGCCCCAGGACGCCGATGGGGATGGCCGGCCGGACTCAGAGGGGTCCTTGCTGGGCTTGAGCCTGTCCGCCCGGGCGGACTCCGACGTCGACGCCTCCTTCGGCCTGTCGGACGTGGGTGGTCCGAGCGCCGGCACCATCTTCGCCCTGGGGATCATCGATGAGATCACGCCCGGAGACCTCACCGGCGGCAAGGACATTGCGGGCACAGGCACTATCTCCATAGATGGGACAGTCGGTGCGATCGGCGGTATCAGGCAGAAGATGGCGGGGGCGCGCAAGGACGGCTCCGACTACTTCCTGGCCCCGGCCGCCAACTGCCAGGAAGTGGTTGGCAATGTCCCCAATGGCCTGGAGGTCTACGCCGTGGGCACCTTGCACGAGGCCGTGAGCACGGTACAGGCGATCGCAGCCGATGACACGGACGGACTGATGACCTGCGAAGCCGTGCTCGCCGCCGACTGACCGGCTAGAACCGCGGCGGAGGCCGCCGCGACGACGGTTTTCCACAGGGCGCAGACTGACTCTGGCGGAGCACCCACGCCGGTGCCATGCTGTGTGCGGCGTTCCCGTCCGGGACGCGTGCAGCAACACTCAGGAGCAGATATGCGCTTCCGTGGCCAGTCCCCCGTCCTGTGGCGTGCCCCCGGTGAGAGCCAGATCGGCGCGGAGCAGGGGCATGCGACGATCCTCTCGGGGCTGACCAGCGGCGAGCAGCAGCTACTGGACCGGCTCCCCGCAGAAATCCAACCCGGCGGCGTGTACCGGGCCGCCCGTTGGAGTCGGGTCCCCCTGGAAAGAGCGCGAGAGATCATTGGCGACCTGAAAGAGGTCGGCGTCATCGACACCTCCCCCGAGCCTCCTGACAACGCGGACGCGGTCTACTGGAATCGGCTGACCGCGGACCCCTCCGAGCGCGCAGCGCGGCTGCGCGCCGGCGCCGTCGCCATCCGTGGCGGCGGAGAGCTGGCCCGTGACGTCATCTGCCTACTGGTGGAGGCCGGGGTAGTCACGATCCTGCCCGACGACTGCACGCTGGAGGAATGGGCTCAGAGCCTGTCCCCGCAGGTTCGCACCCGGGCGCCGCTGGACCGGAGCCCGGACGTGGTCCTGACCCTGGACGGTCATGTCATCGACCCGGTGTGCGCGCGTGACCTGGCGCGGGCCGGGGTCACGCAGCTGCCGGTGGTGGTGCGGGAGGTCAGTGTGCGGGTGGGGCCCCTAGTGACCGAGGACTCCCCGGTATGCACTACCTGCCTGGACCTGTGGGAACGCGACGCCGATCCCAGCTGGCCCTCCCTGGCCACCCAGTTACGCCTGCTGCCGGCACCGGTGATGGAGCGCCTGCTGCTGCATCAGGCTGCGGCATTGGCGGCGCGTGCGGTGGTGGATGTCATCACCGGTCGCGGAGACTTGTGGGAGGGCCGTAGCGTCGAGCTGACCGCAGCCGAGCCCGTGGGCACGGAACGCCGCTGGCACCCGCATCCCGAGTGCCTGTGCCAGCGGGTGACGGACGGTGAGGCGCACGCTGATGCAGCGGCGCCCGGTACCACTGGAACGGCGGGCGGCACGCATACGCTGCTATGGGTCACTGACTCTCTAGGGTGAATTCACGCACCACCCGCAGCACATCGGGCCCGTATTCCTTGAGCTTGACTGCGCCCACCCCACGGATAAGCGATAGCTGCGGTAGCACGCTCGGCTTTACGACGGCGATCGAGCGCAGGGTGGCATCGGCGAACACGGTGTACGCCGGCTTCGATCCCGCCTTGGCGACCTGGGAGCGCCAGGCGCGCAGCTGCTCGAACAGTGCCACGGTGGACGGGTCATTCTCGGCCTCGAAGTCGGCGGCCGCCTGCTTGGCGCGAGCGCGCGCGCCTGACCCTGCGCCGGAGCGGCGGCCCGCGGGGGAGCCGGCGTCGGTGGGCCAGATGCCGTCTAGGAAGCGGGAGGGCTTGCGCGCGGCGCGACCGCCGGGGTTGCGAGCGCGCGCGTAGGAGATCACCAGGTGCTCGCGGGCGCGGGTGACACCCACGTACAGCAGGCGCCGCTCCTCCTCAATCGCGGCGGGTCCTTCGGCCAGGGAGATCGGCAGCAGCCCCTCGCATGCGCCGATGAGCAGTACCGCATCCCATTCCAGTCCCTTGGCGGCGTGCAGGGAGGACAGGGTGACGCCCTCGACAGTGGGCGCGTTCTGGGCGTCCGCGCGGGCCGCGAGCTCAGCTACCAGACCGTCCAGATCCGCGCCGCGCCGCTCGCCGAGCTGGTCGGCCAGTTCCACGATCGCATTCAGGGAGTCCCAGCGCTCCCGCATGGCGCCGCGGGCGGCGGGCGGCTGCTCGCTCCAGCCCTCCCGGGACAGCACCATGCGGGCGTCCGCGCCCGGATCCCCGGTGAGAGCGGCGCGCTCGGTGCGGGCCGCGGCCCGCAGCAGCACCATGGCGCGTTTGACCTCCTCCCGCTCGAAGAAGCGCTCCCCGCCGCGCACCAGGTACCCGATGCCGGCGTCGGCCAGTGCCTGCTCAACCACCTCGGACTGGGAGTTGGTGCGGTACAGGACGGCGATCTCGGACAGGGGCACACCGGCGGTCTGCAGCCTCTGCACCTGGGCGACTACTCCGGCGGCCTCGGCGACGTCGTCGTCGTACGCCTCGAAGCGCACCGCGGGGCCGGAGGGCCGCTGCGCCTGCAACTGCACCGCCCCGGGAGGCAGGGACAGGGCCCCGGCGCTGCGCCGCGAGCGCGACAGCACCCGGTTGGCCAGGGACACCACCTGCGGGGTGGAGCGGTAGTCGCGGGTCAGCCGCACTGTGCGGGCGCCGTCGTAGCGGGACGCGAAGCCGGTGAGGAAGTCGGGGGTGGCGCCGGTAAAGGAGTAGATGGTCTGGGAGACGTCGCCGACCACGCACAGCTGGCGGCGCCGCCCGAGCCACAGGTCGAGCAGCCGCTGCTGGAGCGGGGAGACGTCCTGGTACTCGTCGACCACGAAGTGCTTGTACTGGCCGCGAATCTGGGCAGCGATGTCCTCCCGGTCCTTGAGGATGCCGACCATCAGCAGCAGCACGTCCTCAAAGTCGATCACGCCCCGCTCCGCCTTGACCTCCTCGTAAACGGCCAATAGCTGGGCGACGGTGGTCGGCTCGAGATTCCCCACCCCGACGCGCCCCTGGGCGGCGGCCGCCTGGGCGTAGTCCTCCGGCAGGGTCATGGTGACCTTGGCCCACTCGACCTCGGCCGCCAGGTCGCGGATCAGGGCGCGGTCCGTGCTCAGGCCCAGGCGGTGGGCGGCGGTGCCCACCAGGCGGCCCTTGTAGCGCTCAATCTCATGGCGGCGCCCGCCGATGGCGGTGGGCCAGAAGTAGGTCAGCTGGCGCAGCGCGGCGGAGTGGAAGGTGCGGGCCTGGGCGCCATGCACCCCCAAGTCCGTAAGCCGTGAGCGCATCTCCCCGGCGGCGCGGGCGGTGAAGGTCACAGCCAGGACCTGGGTGGGCTGATAGGCGCCCACCGCCACGCCATGGGCGATCCGGTAGGTGATCGCCCGGGTCTTGCCGGTGCCGGCGCCTGCCAGCACGCACAGGGCTCCTTCCAGATGCTCGGCGACTTGGCGCTGATCGGGGTCGAGGGCGTCGAGCAGCTGGGCGGGGCTGGGCAGAGCGGCGGGCGCGCCCGCGGGGCGCGGGGCGTCGGACGCCTGGGCATGGTCGTTCATCGCGGCCCAGCCTGCCACGCCCGGCTGACATGATTAGCCGGCGGGGCTCTAGCTGGTCCGGGGTAAGCCCGGCTCCGGCCCGCGCGCATGGCCATGGATGCCCCAGTTAACCCGCTGCCTCGCCGCGGCCCAGTCCCCTGGGGTCAGCCGATGGGGGCGCCGTACCAGTCCTCTATCAGCATCCTGGCGATTGAGGTCGGCCCGGGCAGGATGACGGTGCCGGCGGCTACGGCGTCTGCGAGCTCGGTGCGGCTGAGCACGATCGCATCGGTCACTTCTGCGCCATCGGGGCGCGCCAGGTGCTCGCCGGGTGCCAGCCGCGCCCGGTAGCCGAGCATGAGGGAGCGCGGAAAGGGCCAGGGCTGGCTGGCGACGAACTCCACGCTGGCCACTTTCAGCCCGGTCTCCTCGGCTACCTCGCGGACAACGGCGGCCTCGGCGGGCTCACCAGCCTCCACGAAGCCGGCGACTGTGGAGTAGCGGTGTTGCTCCCAGGTGGCACCGTGGACCAGCACGATGCGGTCGGCGTCGTCGGTGACGGCCATGATGACGGCGGGGTCGGTGCGGGGAAAGCTGAGGGCCTCGCAGCTGGTGCAGCGCCGTGCCCAGCCGGCCTGGACGATCTGGGTGCGGCCGCCGCACAGGGGGCAGAAGCCGGAGCGGGCGTGCCAGGCGGCCAGGGCAGTGGCGGGGGTCGCCAGCCCGGCGTCGTGGGCATCCAGTTCGGCGCCGACGGCCCGTAGTGCTGATAGCGGGAAGCGCTCCATTGCCCGCATTAGGGAGGGGTGGGGGCGGCTGGCGCCCTCGGCGTCGGTGGGGGTGGCGACGTCGTCGGTGGGAACGACGACGGCGATCCAGGCGGCCCCAGCGGCATCGCCGGTGCCGCTGCCGCGTTCACGCCCCAGGTACAAGCGGGTCAGGCCGGTGGCGTCTACGTCGGCGGCGGTCAGGGGCGCGAGCCGGGGACGGACAGCGCTGGGGGCGTCGGCTGCGTGGCCGGGCCGCCAGACGGCGTCGTCGCGGTCGTGCGGCACGGCGGGGGCGAGGCCGTCGTCGGGCAGGTCCGCGGCGGTGGCCGGGGCATCCAGGGCGACGCGTCCGCGGGCGTCCACCAGCAGCAGGCGAGTGGCTGGGTCTGCGGCAAGCCGGTCGAGCAGGCCAGGCTCGCCGCGGCGCTCGGCGTCACGGTCGGTCGTGGCGCGTGACAGGGAGCGGGCAGTGGTCCCTGTGGTTCCGGGAGCGAGACGGTCGGGGGCTGGCTGCGGGGCGGAGGTCATGTGGCCAGCCTATCCGCGGCCGGTTTAGGCGGCGGATACGCTGCCCGCATGAGTTCCGGGAGTACCGCCGCGCGCGTCTACCTTGACCATGCCGCCACCACGCCCGTGCGGGCGGAGGTGGCCGAGCAGGTCGCCCACGACCTGGCCGGTGATCTGGGCGGGTGGGCTAATCCGGCGGCGCAGCACGCTTCGGGGCGCCGGGCCGGGGCGCTGTTGGCGCAGGCACGTTCCCGGCTGGCTGGGGCACTGGGGGTGGACCCGCATGAGGTGGTCTTCACCGGGAGCGGCACCGAGGCGGACGCACTGGCCGTGGTTGGCCGGGTGCTGGCGGCCCGGGCCGCTGGAGTGGATCGTCCGCGCCTAGTCACCTCCCCGGTTGAGCATCCGGCGGTGCTGGAAAGTGCGCGCACCGCCGCAGCACAGCTGGGCGGCGAGCATGTGCAGCTGCCCGTGGACGGGGCGGGCCGGGTGCAGGCCGGGGCGATTGGCGAGGTACTGGCGTGCGGGGCCGCCCTGGTGAGCGTGATGGCTGCGAACAACGAGACCGGTGCAGTGCAGGACCTGGCCGGGATCGTGGCGGCGGTGCGCGCGGCTACCGGCACTGACCGGCCGGACGCGCCGGGTTACGTGCCTGTGCACAGCGATGCGGTGGCGGCGGTGGGCCGGGTGCAACTGGACTTTCACGGCTGGGGGCTGGATGCGCTGTCGTTGAGCGGGCACAAGCTCGGGGCGCCGGTCGGCGTCGGCGCCCTGATTGCGCGGCGGGACTTCTCCCTGGTGGCGCCGACCGGGGGCGGACGCCAGGAGCGGGGACTGCGCTCGGGCACGCAGGACGTGGTCGGGGCGCGGGCACTGGCGCTGGCCGTGGAGCTGACCGTGGCCGAGCGGGCGGCGGAGACGGCACGGTTGGAGCCGCTGCGCGCGCGCCTGCTGGCGGGGGCGACGGCGCTGGCGGGTGTGCACGCGACCCTGCCCGATGACGCGGCGCACCTGCCCGGCACGGCGCACCTGTGGGTGGAGGACGCCGACGCCGAGGCGCTGCTGATGGCGCTGGATATGGCGGGTATCGACGTTTCAGCCGGGTCGGCCTGTCATGCGGGGGTCGCGCAGCCGAGCCACGTCATGCTGGCGATGGGTTACGAGGAAGGGGCGGCGCGGGCGACGCTGCGCTGCTCCATGGGCCGGGAGACGGGCGCCGAGGACGTTGAGCGCCTGCTGGCGGTCCTGCCCGACGCCGTACACACGGCCCGCCGGGCCCGACGGCGCGGCGCACGGCGCTCATAGCCGACACCTCCCGCCCCGATCCAGTGCCGAGTTCGGTAGACGTTACGTGCCGAGATCGGTTGGTGTGACGTGGGTCGGCTGGGCGGGCCCGGAGGAGTCGCTGCGATGAGCCGTCCCGGGCGAGGGCCAGGGCTCCAAGCACCCAGCCACCGAAGACCCCACCCTGTGAAGGGTTTTCCACAGGCGCGATGGAGCCAGTAGCGCCGCGGCTGTTGGTCACGCTACGGTTGCGTGCGTTAACGCCAAGCCGAAGCCCCAGCAAGTCCCGCCCGGGTCCTCATCGAGGAGGCCACCCCCAACATGCCCACACACCCAAGCAAGCCACACGCCAGCACCCGCCACCACCAGGCCCGCGCCGCTGCCGCACACCCCCATGCGCCGAAACCTGCGCGCCGAGCGGATCACG
>NZ_PIZC01000068.1:0-1054 GCF_019325145.1 Actinomyces sp. 594 | reverse complement strand
CCGGGTCCTCATCGAGGAGGCCACCCCCAACATGCCCACACACCCAAGCAAGCCACACGCCAGCACCCGCCACCACCAGGCCCGCGCCGCCGCCGCACACCCCCATGCGCCGAAACCTGCGCGCCGAGCGGATCACCTGCGCCGAGCCGGCGCACTGGCCATCTGCCTCGCCCTACTGGGCGCCGGCTGCTCACACGCCGCCAACCGCACCACCTACACCCCCACCTGGACCCCACCCGCCACAGCCAGCGCTAGCGCTACACCCACGCTCTCACCCCAGCAGGCCGCCGCCAGGGCCACCGCCCTGGCCATGGACAAGCCCCAGGCCTACACCCCCGAGTTCACCCCCGACGGCGCAGCCCAGGCAGCCACATACTTCCTAGAGTTAGTTCCTTATGTTGGAGCTACCGGAGACCTGGACGCCTGGAAGAAGATGAGCGACGACAACTGCGAATTCTGCAATGGAGTGGGAGCCGATGCATCCGAAATACATGATGCAGGTGGCTGGACAGACCCGTGGGAGCAGGAGATCACCCCCCTGGAGTGGTGGACCGACCAGGACGACCCCAACCGCTACGTCGTACGCGCGCAAGTAAAATCTGAAGGATACACAGAGCACCCTGCACCATCCACCTCGTCGCAACAGGTCGGCGGATTCGACCGCGAGCTATTAATCCAACTGTACTGGAACGGCGACGATTGGACCGTAGAGGCACTCCAAATTTCCAATGACGAGGAGTCAGAATGAAACGCGCCCCAATCACTTTATGCACGGGATTTACGCTTGTTACGTTACTACTAGGCGCCTCCACGAACGCAGCCATCCCCACGCAACGGCCTGACCAATACGGCGCCCACGGTTCCGGTAATTCTGTAACTGTTACGGGTAGGACGTCCTACGAGGTGGCCTACTCCACCCCGGGCGCGCCGGTCGGCGGGGGCTACTACGCCAGCCCCGCCCCCGCGCAGGACAACGGCAGAACCTACGAGTACGGGCCACCCACCCACCAGTGCCCCTACGGCACCATGTCCTCCCCCGCCGGCGTACGCCCCT
>NZ_PIZC01000008.1:13164-42113 GCF_019325145.1 Actinomyces sp. 594 | reverse complement strand
TGAGACTCAACCGTCCCAGAAGTCATGAGACTCAACCGTCCCAGAAGTGTGGAGACAGCACAGTACCCCTACCGTACGAACCGTCACCACAGGGTACGAATCGTCGACCAGAACGTACGAACCGTCATCACCAGGTACGAACCGTCGCCACGAGGTACGAACCGCCACACCGACCTACCGAGATACGCATACCTGACACCACCATGCCCTTGAGCTGGAGAGCCGGACTAGCCCGCGCAGTCGCCTGCGCCTATGCGCGCGGACGGGTGCCGGCCTGGCCATATCTACCGACCTCGGCGGTTACTGGTCGGCCTGGTTGTGCTCGTCGTCATTCGCCTCGGCGGACTGCGCGGTTGTGGGCTGCTGCGTCGGAGCGATGGTGGCAGGCGCCTGGTAGGTGTAGTGAGTGATGGTCAGCGTCACCGACTGGCCGGTGTCAACCGAGGATCCCGCGCCCGGGTCTACCGCGGTGACAACGTACTGGTCGTCCTTGCTCTCATCATTGGTGGTCTCCTCCACCGTGGAGCTGTTGTAGTTCAGGCCGGCGGCAGTAATTGCGGCCTGCCCCTCCTCCTGCGACATGCCAACCACATTCGGCACCGTGGTCTTGCCCGAAGACACCACTAGGGAGACCGTCGAGCCGCGCTCCACCGGGGTTCCGGCCACCGGGTCGGTGCGGATGACCGCGCCAGAGGCGACGTCGGCGGAGTCCTCGGTGGTTACGTCACCGACGCTCAGGCCGGCGTCGGTGATCGCCGTACGGGCATCGGCCTGGGACTTGCCGGTCACGTCGGGTACATCCACCATGGCCGAACCGGAGGAGAAGTGCACGGTGACGGTGGAGCCCAGCAGCACCGAGGTACCGTCGCCGGGGTCGGTGGATACGGCCAGGCCGGCGTCAACCGTGTCTGAGTTGACGTCCTCACCCTTCTCGTAAACCAGCCCCAGGCCCTCAATGGCGGCCTGTGCATCGGACTCGCTCATGCCGGACACGTTCGGCACGGCCACAGCCGTGGCGGTCGGCGTCGGGGTGGGGGTCGGGCCGCCACCGAAGAACCCTGAGGCGGACAGCCCCAGCAGCGTGCCCAGGCCGATTAGGGCAATCAGGACAAGCACCCACAGCCACCAGCGCCTACGCGGCTGCTCCTCCTCCGACGGCGCCGCCGACTCCTCCTCCGGGGAGGGTGCGGCAGCGGCGGCCTCCGGGGCCATGACGGCGGTGGCCGCCCAGGTGTCGGTAGCCGGCGCGGCCACGTCCAGGCCGCGGGCAGCCGCCAGCAGATCGGCCCGCATATGCGCGGCGTCCTGGTAGCGGTCATCCCGGTTCTTGGCCAGGGCCTTGAGGACCACCCGGTCCAGGGAGTCGGGGATGTCGGCGGCGATGGACGACGGCGTCTTCGGGATCTCCCGAACGTGCTGGTAGGCGATCGCCACCGCCGAGTCGCCGGTGAAGGGCGGCTGGCCGGTGAGCAGCTCATACAGCAGGCAGCCGGTGGAGTACAGGTCGGAGCGGGCATCGACCACCTCGCCGCGGGCCTGCTCCGGAGACAGGTACTGGGCGGTACCGACCACGGCGTGCGTCTGGGTGACGGTAGCGGCAGAGTCCTCCACGGCCCGGGCGATGCCGAAGTCCATGACCTTCACGGCGCCGGCCTGGGTGAGCATGATGTTGCCGGGCTTGATGTCGCGGTGCACGATGCCGGCGCGGTGGGAGTACTCCAGGGCGTCGAGTACTCCGGTGGTGATCTCCACCGCCTCCGGGATCGGTACCGCCTCGCCCTCGCCGAGGAGCTCACGCACCGTGTGCCCCTCGACGTACTCCATGACGATGAAGGGGACGACCCGGGTTGAGCCGTCGGGCTGGGTCAGTTCCTCCTCACCGGAGTCGTATACGGCCACAATCGACGGATGGTTCAGGGCAGCCGCAGACTGCGCCTCTCGCCGAAACCGCGCCTGGAAGGTGGGGTCTCCGGCGATGTCCGAGCGCAGCAGCTTGATGGCGACGATTCGGCTCAGACGCGTGTCATAACCGAGGTGCACCTCGGCCATGCCGCCGCGACCGATGAGCTCTCGCAGCTCGTACCGTCCGGCGAGCATCTGCTGAGGGGACTGAATCGTCACAGTGCCTCCTTTGAAGAGGTGGTTGACGCGACCGCTGAATCACGTGAGGCGCCCGGGTGCGCTGAAGCAAGGGTACCCGTCGTTAACAGCAGAGCGAGCAGGATCAGGATGATGACCACGATCCGGATGGTGCCGGCGGGCAGCCCAAACCGTTCCCTGCCGGAAGCGTGCCGGGTTGCCGCGTGACCGGCTTCGGGGGCGTCGGCGACGGCGGAGCGGGTCTGATCCGCAGCGGGGATGGAGCGGGTCGCGGTGGGCGGCTCCCGGTCCGCCTGCGCGCCGCCGACCGCGGTATGCGGCTGGTTCGTGGTCGGCTGCCCGCCTGCGCCCGCGTTGGTGCTGTTGCCGGTGGCGGCGTTCCCGGTGGTACCAGCTGCGCCGGTGGTAGCGGAGGTATCGGCGCCCCCGGCCGCGGAGCTGCCAGTGCCGCCGGGGCGCTCAGCGCTCCTGCGCCCGGTGGCGCGCCAGGTGGGGGCCTGGCGCGGATCCCAGGACTCCGCCGGCAGGTTGACCACAATCCGGTCTAGGCGGCGGGCGAGCTCACGCGCGGTGCGGGGCCGGTCGGCGGCCTTCTTGGCGAGCAGCTCCATGACCACCTCCCGTACCTGCTCGGGCAGATCGTCCGGCAGCGGCGGAACCGGCTGGTTGACGTGGGCGAAGGCGATGTCAACCTGGGTGGAGCCGGTGAAGGGGCGCCGTCCGGCCAGTGCCTCGTAGGCGATGACCCCCAGCGCGTACAAGTCCCCGGACGGCGTGGCCATGTTGCCCATGGCCTGCTCGGGGGCCAGGTATTGGGCCGTTCCCATGACCATGCCCGTGGCTGTCATGGGGCGCTGGTTGACGCCCATGGAAATGCCGAAGTCGGTGAGCTTGGCCAGCCCTTCCCGGTTGATCAGGATGTTCGAGGGCTTGACGTCCCGGTGCACGACGCCGGAGTCGTGCACCACCTGCAGGGCGCGGGCGACCTGTGCCAGGATCGGCAGGATCTCCTCCGGGGGCATGGTGCCCCGCTCGGCGAGGATGTCTGACAGGGCCCGGCCCTGCACCAGCTCCATGACGATCCAGCCGGAGCCGCGCCGCTCACCGGAGTCCAGGACCACGGCCAGGTTCGGGTGCCGCAGCCCCCGGGAGTTGGCGGCCTCGGCCCGCAGCCGGGACAGAAAGATCTCATCCCCGGCGAGCTCGGGCCGTAGGATCTTCGCCGCCACCGCGCGCCCGGAACGCAGGTCCGTGGCGCGCCACACCTCCCCCATGCCGCCCAGGGCGATGCGCTCGACCAGGCGGTAGCGCCCCTGCAGCTCCAGTCCAGGCTCGGGTTTCACTGATCCACCGCCGCATCAATGACGGAGGCGGCTATCGGTCCCGCAACTGAGCCGCCGGTGCCGGTGGTGGCAGTCTGCTCGCCGCCGTCCAGGACGACGGCGAGGGCGATCGTGGGCTTGGAGATATCGGTGCCGGCGAAGCCGACGAACCAGGTGACCGGACCGCCCTCGGCCGAGCCCGTCTCGGCGGTGCCGGTCTTGCCGGCCACGGTTACCCCGGCCACTTGCGCGGTGGTGCCGGTGCCGTCGGTAACGACCTGCTGCATCATCTCCGACAGGGTCTGCGCCGTGCTGGAGTCGATCGGGGTGCGTGCGACGGACGGCGAGGTGGTGGAGACGACTGACAGGTCCGAGTCCAGTGCCTGCGAGATCAGGTACGGGGTCATCTGCTTACCGCCGTTGGCGATGGTTGCCGCCACCGAGGCCATCATCAGCGGGGTGGTCCGCACCGACGCCTGCCCAATGCCGGCCATGGCGGTCTGTGCCTGCGAGTCGTTGGCCGGATAGATGGACGGGGTGACCGTGAGGGGTATCTCCAGGTTCTCCCCGAAGCCCCAGTTGGCGGCCTCGGTGGCCAGCTCCTCGTCGCCCACGTCCATGGCCAGCTGGGCGAAGGGAGTGTTGCAGGACTCGGCGAAGGCGTAGGTGAGTGTGACCTTGCCGTTCCCGCAGGACTCACCGGCGTAATTGGACAGGGCGTGGTTTGTGCCCGGCAGGGTCAGGGTGTCCGGTGCCTCCACCTCGGTGGAGGCACCGGCCGTTCCGGTACGCAGGGCGGCGGCCATGGTCAGGATCTTGAAGGTCGAGCCGGGTGCGTACAGGTCACCGGCGATGGCCCGGTTGCTCAGCGGCTTGGCGGGGTCAGCGGCCAGGGTATCCCAGGCGGACTGGGCGGTGTCGGCGTCGTGGGAGGCCAGCAGGTTGGGGTCGTAGGAGGGTGAGGAGACCATTGCCAGGATCGCACCGGTGGAAGGGTCGAAGGCGACGACGCTGCCCCGGCGGCCACCCAGGGCGTCCCAGGCGGCCTGCTGCACCTGCGGGTCGATGGTCAGCTTGATGGCACCGCCCTGCTGGGTCTCGCCGGTGATCAGGGACTTGATGCGGCTGGAGAACAGGGAGGGGTCCTCCCCGTTGAGCACGGGGTTGGCAGCCAGCTCCAGGCCGGTCATGGAGGAGAAGGAGGTGGAGAAGTAGCCGGTGACCGGGGCGTACAGCTCCCCGCCCGGATAGGTGCGCTGGTAGGTGTAAGCGTCGTCGGAGGCCTGAGAGTCGGCAATCACGGTGTCGCCCGCCAGCATCTGCCCGCGGTCGGTGCCGAACTGGGCGTAGACCATGCGCGAGTTGCGCGCGTCCGTCGTCAGGGTGCCCTGCCGGGAGGATGACTCCCACAGTGCTGGGCGGCTCAGGCCCTGGACGCTGGTCAGTGAAGCCGCCAGCGCAAGCATCATGACTAGCACTAGGACAGTGACTTGTCGTATCTGCCGGTTCATGCGCTGCCCTCCTTAGGTGCTGGCTGCGCGGGCGTGAAGGCGGGCGGACCGTCGCTAGCTTCAGCGTCCGCGGCGTCGTCGGCGTCACGCACCCGCTTGCGCAGCGAGGAGGGCAGCTCCGCAGTGTCGATGATGCGGGGGGCGGCGGCGGTGGGGCGGCGGGCGGCGTCGGACAGGCGTACCAGTAGCGCCAGGATGATCCAGTTGGCAATCAGGGAGGAGCCGCCATAGGCGAGGAAGGGGGTGGTCAGTCCCGTAAGCGGGATCAGGCGCGTGACACCTCCGACTACGACGAACACCTGCAGGGCGATGGTGAAGGACAGGGCGGTCGCCAGCAGCTTGCCGAAGCCGTCCCGCAGGGCCAGGGCCGTGCGCAGCCCCCGCTGCACCAGGATCAGGTAGAGCATGAGGATGGCGAGCGTGCCCGTCAGCCCCAGCTCCTCCCCGAGGGAGGCGACGATGAAGTCGGAGTTGGCGAAGGTGGTCAGGTTCGGGTAGCCCTCACCCCAGCCGGTGCCCATCAGCCCGCCGTAAGCCATGCCGAACAGGCCGGTCACCAGCTGCCAGGAGCCGCCCGGCATCTCGTAGACGCCCGGGTCCATGGCGTTGAGCCAGGCGGTGATGCGCTGCTGCACGTGCGCCAGGTGGGTGGCCGCGAACCATGCCGCCGGCACGAACAGTGCCGCACCGATAAGCAGCCAGCTGGGCCGGTCCGTGGCCACGTACAGGGTGACCACGAACAGTCCGAACAGCAGCACCGAGGAGCCCAGGTCCCGCTGGAGCACCAGCACCAGGATGCTGACGCCCCACACCACCAGCAGGGGCGCCAGGTGGCGGGCGCGCGGCAGGTTCACCCCCAGCACGCGGCGGCCCGCCAGGGCCAGGTTGTCCCGGTTGGACACCAGGAAGGAGGCGAAGAAGATCGCCAGCGCCACCTTGGTCAGCTCCGCCGGCTGGAAGGACATCGGCCCCAGCCGGATCCAGATGCGGGCGCCGTTGATCTCCGTGCCCAGCCCGGGCACGAACGGCAGCACCAAGAACCCCAGACCGCCCCACATGGCCAGGTGATCCCAGCGGCGCAGTAACCGGTAGTCACGCACCAGAAGAACCAGGCAGAACAGGAATACACCGAGCGCGGTCCACACCGCCTGCTTGGGCCCATAGTCGTGGGTCTGCCCCAAGCGCTCATAGGACATGTCCAGCCGGTGGATCATTGCCAGCCCGATGCCATTTAGGGCGACCGCCGTCGGCAGCAGTACCGGATCCGCCCAGGGGGCGGTACGCCGCACCCACAGGTGCACCACCAGGCACACCGCGGCGAGGGCGGCGGCGAGTTGAAGCGACTGGGCGGGGGAGGAGCCAGTGCGGTTGATGGCGGTGAGCACGAACGCCGCCAGGCCGATGACCAGAGCAATGATGAGTAGCCCGGCCTCGGCCCAGCGGCCCGTGCTCTGGGCCGACGCCGAACTCGGCACCGGTGCGGGGCGGAAGGTGGGTGAACTCATGCAGCAGATCCCTCAGCAGGGCCCCCGGCAGGTCCTTCAGCGGGTATCGCGCCAGGATCCGGCTGCCCCGGCTGCCGTTGGGACGCCTGGGGTGATTGCCCCGGCCGGGTGCTCCCCAGGGCGCGGGTTGAGGAGGAGGACGCCGTGCGCGTCGCGCTCGCGGACGGCGTGGGTCGCTGGGTCTGCGCCGGGGAGTTAGTCGGTGCGGGAGTGGGAGAGCGGGTCGGCGTCGGCTCCGGTGTGGGCTGTTCCTCTGGAACGTCCACCAGGTTGTCCATCACCGTGGTGCGCACGTACTGGCGGGCCGCATCCAGGGAGGGCTGCTGCACCGTTCGCTCGAGCTTGGCCAGGATCTGCTCGTTGAGCTCATCCACGCCGGGCCGGCTGTAGGTCTGCACCACGTGGCTGAGCGAGAACGGTCCGACCGACTGGGGTATGCCCTGGTAGATGGCGATCTGGCCGTTCAGGGTGGTCACGTAGTACTGGGACTGGGTCCACTGGTACCCCAGTGCCCCGGATCCTAGGAGGGCCAGGAGCAGGATCAGGGAGGCGATCGCGGAACGCAGCCGGCGTACGCGGCGCCGGGCGAGCTCGGTGCGGGCCTGGGCGGCGACGGCCTCCTCCTCGGCGGTGTCGGTGGGCGGGGGTGTGGAGTCCAGGCCGGCCACCAGGGCGGCGGCCTTGGCGGCCGGCGTGGTGGCCTCTACGGGCTCGGCCGGCTCCGGGGAGGAATGCGAATTGTTGCCGGTGGCGGCCTGGTGCAGGCGGGCGCGCCGGTTGGCCGCGGAGCCCACGATCTGGGTATCGGTCTGCGGCTGGGGGTCGTCGTCGACGACGTCGAACACCACCACGGTGACGTTGTCTGGTCCGCCGGCCCGCAGGGCAAGGTCGATGAGCTGGTCGCCGACCTGGCCGGGATCCTCCACGGTGGCCAGCACTTCCCCGATCGTCTCGGCGGAGACGGGACCGCTCAGGCCGTCGGAGCAAAGCAGCCAGCGGTCGCCGGGCACTGCCTCGCGGATGGACTCGTCCAGCTGGACCTCACCCTCGGCGTCGCCCAGTACGCGCAGCAGCACTGAGCGCTGGGGGTGCCGACGCGCCTGGTCTCGCGTGAGCCTGCCGGTCTCCACCAGGTACTCCACGAAGGTGTGGTCGGTGGTGACCTGGGTGAGCTCGCTGTCGCGCAGCAGGTAGGCGCGCGAGTCGCCCACATGCACCATGGCGAGCTTGTTGCCGGAGCGCATTACGGCGATGCAGGTGGTCCCCAGGCCGGCCAGGTCGGGGTTGTCGCTGGACAGGGAGATGAGGTCGCTGTGCGCCTCCTGCACGGCGTCGCGCAGCAGGTCGAGGAGCTCCCCGGCCTGGTGGGAGTCGGCGTCCAGGGGCACCAGGTGCTCAACCGCTACCGCGGAGGCGATATCTCCGCCGGCGGGTCCGCCCATGCCGTCGCACAGCAGCATCAAGTGCGGGCCGGCATAGCCCGAGTCCTGGTTGGAGGCGCGCACCAGCCCGACGTCACTCCTGGCGGCGTAGCGCAGGGAGATGGTCATGGCCGCAGCTCCAAGGTGGTCTGGCCGATTCGCACCGGCACTCCTACAGGCAGTTCAACGGCACCGTACACGGGGCGCCCCGCCAGCGTGGTGCCGTTCGTGGAGGACAGGTCCTCCAGCCACCAGGCGCCATCCTTGGGGAATACGCGGGCGTGCCGGGAAGAGGCGTAGGAGTCGTTGAGCACGAGTGTGCAGTTCTGGTCGCGGCCGATGGTGATGGAAGTGGGCGTCAACGGCACCATGGAACCTGCCAGGGGGCCCTCGGTGATTACCAGGCGGGTGGGTCCGCGGTTCCGGCCGGCCGGGGAGGACTCACGGGTGGAGCGGCGCCGGGCCGGGGCTGTGGAGACGTCGGCGACGTCGCGGCGCAGCGCGCGTACCACGAGGAAGACGAAAACCCACAGCAGGACTAGGAAACCCAGTCGAGCGATGGTGAATGCGAGCTCACTCACCCGTTGGTCCCTGTGCCCTGCGTGCCGTCCCAGAACATGATCCGGGTGCGTCCGATTGTGAGTGTGTTGCCGTCCAGGAGGGTCGCGGCGTCGACCCGGTGGCCCTCGACGAAGGTGCCGTTGGTGGAGCCGAGATCCGTGGCAATGGCGTGGCCCTGGGTCAGCCGGATCTCCAGGTGGCGGCGGGAGACGCCGGAGTCGTCCACGATGATGTCAGCCTCGCTGCCGCGGCCGATCACGGTGACGGGACCGGTAAGCAGGTAGCGCTGCCCGTCGATGTCCAGGATGGGGTGGGTTGGGGAGGCGGTGGCGGCGGCAGCGGGGGCGGCGGCTCCGCGGCGGGTGGAGGACTCGATCTCGATCATGGGGGGTGTGAGGCGCTCGTCCGCCAGGAAGGAGACGTCGACCGGGCCGACGAATGAGTAGCCCTGCTCGCCGGCGTGGGTGGTGGCCACTTCCTCCATCTGCCGGACCACTTCATCCATGCCCCAGGTGCCCAGGTGCTCAACGTCGCTGGGGGCCAGGTGGATGCGGAACACGTTGGGCACCACGGAGCGGTCGCGGGCGAAGGAGGCGGCGCGCTTGTCCATTGTCTCCCGCAGCTTAGAGGCGATCTCTATGGGTTCAACGTCGTCGGAGAACCGGGACATGGCCCGATTGGCGACGTTGCCGACGCCCTTCTCGAACTTGTCCAGGAAACCCATGGACTACCTCCCCGTGTGCTTTGGAGCGGCTGCGGCGGCGCCGCTGCCGTCCGCGAGGCGGGCGACTGCCCGGCCCGCGGCCTGATCGGGCCACGATACCGGCACTGCCCGAGGACGGTGTGCATATGGGCAGGATTCCAGAGGTGACCTGGCCCAATGGTAGCTGCTGTGGCCCGCGTGACGGGAAGACCAGTACGACGGCTGTGTTGCGATCAGGGTTGCAGGCATTGTGGATACTAGGCGAAACAGGCCCCGGTTGTCGCGGGGCTGCGCAGGGGCGGACGATGGCGGGTGAGCGGTTTCACGGCTGTGAGTGGCGAACTGGATTGGACGCGGGCACCGAGTTGCCGATAGCATGAGATCACTCAAGCGCGAGTGGCGGAATTGGTAGACGCGCACGGTTCAGGTCCGTGTGATCTTGCGATCATGGGGGTTCGAGTCCCCCCCCGCGCACGGAAAAGGCCCGGGCCAACTGTTGGTCCGGGCCTTTGTTGTGCTCCATCGTCATGCTCTGTGGGATCGTCCCGGGTGCTGCCGGCGCTCCGGCCGGCGCCGGTGCAGCAGCATTCCGGCCAATGCGGCCCCCACCCAGGCGCCGACGCCGTTTTGAAGAATGTTGGCAAATGAGGGGCGGCGGTCCAGACCCGGAGCCACCCACTGCGCGAGCTCTGCCCCCAGGCCCACGGCACAGCCTGCCAGCGCCCAGGCCCACCAGGGCACTCGCGGCCAGCCAAGCGTGGCCAGGAGGGTCAGGGGTGCGAGCATGATCAAGTTCAGCAAGATGTCCTTGCCGCGCAGTGTCAGGAACCATGGTCCCAGTCCGTCCTTGAACGCGGCGATGTCATCCCCCGATGGCCACAGCACGGCCATCAGCACGACGCCGAAGTAAAGTGCGGCCAGGGCGCGGGCGGCGCTGCCGGTGCGAGTAGCCGAGCGGGCAGTGCCGGCCTGTTCGGCGTCGGCGGGTGGAACCCGGGGCTTGTCAGGGATGGTCACGCTGGCTCCTCAGCCTCCGATGTGGTCGGCAGCGTACTGGTTGGCGGTATTCCGCTCCAGGGAGGAGGCGGTAATGACAGGCAGCACCGACCAGGGGAAGTTGATCCACTTGTCGGTCACCCGCCAGCAGTAGTCGGGCTCGACGAGGCTGTGCGGCTTGCGGTAGATCACCGCGCTGCGTGCATCCACGGCCATGGTCTCACCGCCCAGGTCCAGGCCCTGGTGCTGCAGCAGCTCCATCACCATCTTCAGGGTCTTGCCGGAGTCGGCGACGTCGTCAACCACCAGCACCTTCTTGCCGGGCAGGTCGGAGGCGTCCATGAGCGGCGGGAGGACCACCGGCTCGGCCAGGGTCTGGCCGACCCCGGTGTAGAACTCGACGTTGACTGTGCCCATCGCCTTGACGCCGATCGCGTAGCCGATGGCGCCGGCGGGGATCAGGCCGCCGCGGGCGATGGCAATGATCAGGTCCGGCACCCAGCCGGAGGCCACGATCTGTGCGGACAGCTCGCGTTCGGCGCGGCCGAACAGCTCCCAGGTCAGTTCCTCGCGGTCGGGGGCGGTGGTGGCGCCGTCGTCGAAGGTGGTCGGGGGCTTAGTCGCGTCGGTCACTTAGCGAATCGTAGCGGCTCGTATCGGCCCGACCCGCGTGTGTCGCGGATTGGGCGACGTCGTTCCGCCGGGGCCGAATCGCGGGAGTCTTTCGGTTTGGGGTGCGGGTGGTTCGTCGCCGTGTATTGCGCTGGGCGGCGACCGTGAGTGTCAAAATCTATGATAAACGGGTCCGGCGACGTCGACGGCGACGCACGAAACGTTGGAATCATGCGGGCGCCGAATCGCGCCAGGAGGTGACGACGCGCGTTTGTCATCGATTTTGACACCGCACCCCTGGGAGGCCGCCGTCGTGCAGCCCGCCAGGGGCGTCTTCCGGTGACGGCTCGTCATGAACCGCGACGTGCGTCTACCCCGGGAACCGTCTGGCCTGATCCACCGCCCGAGTGCGTACATCTCCCGCCCCTCCGGGACGCGTCCCACCAGCGCGGCGACCTTCAGCAGGCGCCCGCGCCGGCTTGTCGGAAGGTGCGAGGTGCTTCCTGACTGTTTCATTGGAAGCAGCGCGCCTGGGAAGCGCAGGAGTCTTAATGCACCTTGAGGTGCGAGGTGCTTCCTGACGAAGACACGTTGTACATCGTGTCCCGGCCCCTCGTCGCGTCTTAATGCACCTGGAGGTGCGAGGTGCTTCCTGACTCCTCGTCCGTCGGCCTGTGAGGTCTGGTACGATGGTCTTAATGCACCTGGAGGTGCGAGGTGCTTCCTGACCCCTACCCCTGGAAACCGCGCCGTTCCGCCACTTCCAGGCTCGAGATCGCCACCGGCTCCGCAAGCACCCCACGGGACCGACTGGCACCAGGCCAAAACTACCACTTTTCGTTGAAAACAAGCCAAGCGCCACCGACACCCCACAGGCGCCTCCAGCCACCAACTTTCAACGAAGTCATGCGGAAAAGTCAGGGTCAAAATGTACCTATCTTTGTACTGTAGACCGAATTGTGACTTCCCCGCGGGCGCCACACCAGCCCCATACACCCCAACTGCATCACACGCAACACTCGCAACCACCGCTCTCGTCACCTCCAGGCGGCCCCGCCGCACCTACGCCACCGCCCCAGACAACCCGTGAGCACCCGCCACCCCGCCGCGCCTTTACTACGCCACTTCGCCGTTAACAACGCTAGTTAACGGCCTGCTGAATACCTCAGAGGCCTTCAGCAAACGGCTAAGTGGCGTAGCAAACGGTGAACCGGCGTAGTAAACGCACCCGAAACCTAAGGCGGCCACCGTCCCCAAGCCGACCCCAATCAGCAGCAGCCGGTGCTCACATTGCGCTCGTCGAACTCGGAGCGGGCCCGCCACCACTGGCGCGCCGTCAGCGGGGCATGGTCGGGGTGCTCGCGCCGGTGCCGCTCGACGTAGCGGTCGTACGCCGCCTCGCCGGTGAAGTCGCGCCACAATCCGCGCGCCCGGGACAGGCAGGCGCGAATCCGGCCCGCCCACCGCGCCGCAGCCAAACTCCGCGACGCGGCGGGCACCGGAGCTCCGACTACCTCGCTCACCTCTGTGGTCGCCCCGGTCAAGTCAGCGGTCCTCGTCGTTGGCTGCGGCCGCCGGGGCGCCGGCGCGTGCGCCGCCGGGAATGAGCGCCGGATCACCGACGAGCGCATACTCGTTGACAAGCTTCTTCTCCAGCGGACTGGCGATCAGGTGCTCGGGGGCGTAGAAGTTCGACTCCTGATACGGATCCTCGGAGGTGGTGGTGTCGCCCGCGCGCACGGCACGCACCATGGTGATGGCAGCGCACAGCATGACGAAGACGACGAGCGCGAGGAACACGACCGACAGCGTTCCCTGGATCATGGTGTTGCGGATAATGGCGCGCTGCACACTGATCGCCTCCGCGTCAGTGAGCGCGGGCAGCAGCGCCCGGGCGTCGCGCCACTGCTGGAAGTAGCCCACCTGCGGATCGGTGGAGAAGATCTTCTGCCACGACGCCGTGAAGGTGACGGCCGTGTCGAAGGCCAGCGGGATCGCGGGGATCCACGCGTACTTCAGCCGGCCCTTGCGCACCGTCATCACCAGGCACAGCAGTAGGGCGATCGCCGCGATGAGCTGGTTGGCGATGCCGAACAGCGGGTAGAGCGTCTGGATGCCGCCGCGCGGGTCGGTCACGCCCATGAGCAGCAGCGAGCCCCAGGCCGCCACGACGACTCCGGTGGTCACCCACGCCCCAACGTGCCAGGACGGGTCACGGAACTTCGGCCAGATGTTGCCCAGGGCGTCACCGAGCTGGAAGCGGGCCACGCGGGTGACGGCGTCGACGGCGGAAAGAATGAACAGCGCCTCGAACATGATGGCGAAGTGGTACCAGAAGCCCATCATCGTCCGGCCACCGCCGATCTGGTGGAGGATGTGCGACATGCCGACGCTCAGCGTGGGGGCGCCACCGGTGCGGGAGATGATGCTCGGCTCGCCGACGTCGGAGGCCACCTGCTCCAGCGCCTCGGCGCCCGTGTACGTCTTCGGATTGCCGTTCTCGTCCCAGGAGTCCCACACCGGAACCAGCGAGTCCCCGTGGGCGTCGGTCACCTGGAGGTTGGCGACGGCGGCCGCGGCGACCTCCTCGCGGTTGGACGCCGTGGCGACGACGTCGTCGCCGGCGAGTGCGTTCATGGTGGCGGCGGAGGTGTTCATGGAGAAGTAGATGCCCGGGCTCAGCGAGACCGCGGCTGCCAGGGCCATGATCGCGACGAAGGACTCCATGAGCATGCCGGCGTAGCCGATCATGCGGACCTGGCTCTCCTTCTGGATCATCTTCGGGCTGGTGCCGGAGGACACGGTGGCGTGCATGCCGGACAGGGCGCCGCAGGCGATGGTGATGAACAGGAAGGGGAAGAGCTGGCCTGCGAACACGGGGCCGTCGGTGTTAAGGGCGAACTCGGAGACGGCGGCCATCTCCACCAGGGGCCGCACAATGATGATGCCGGCGGCCAGGACCGCGATGGTGCCGACCTTCATGAAGGTGGACAGGTAGTCGCGCGGAGTGAGCAGCACCCACACGGGCAGGACGGCCGCGAGGAAGCCGTAGACGATCATGCACCACACCAGGGTGGTGGGCGACAGGTGCAGGTACTGGCCGAAGGAGGACTCCGCGACCCAGCGTCCGGCGATGATGACGCCGATGAGCACGGCGAAGCCGACGAGCGAGACCTGGGTGATGCGGCCGGGCTGGACGAAGCGCAGCCACAGGCCCATGCAGATGGCGATCGGAATGGTGCAGCCGACGGAGAAGACGCCCCAGGGGGACTCGGCGAGCGCATTGACGCACACCATCGCCAGCACCGCCAGCACAATCATCAGCATGACCAGGACGACCACCGTGGCCACGGTGCCGCCGACGCGGCCGATCTCGTCGGTCGCCATCTGCCCCAGGGAGCGGCCACCGCGGCGCATGGAGAAGAACAGCACCAGCATGTCCTGCACCGCGCCGGCGACGATCACGCCGAGGATGATCCACAGCGTGCCCGGCAGGTAGCCCATCTGGGCGGCCAGGACGGGGCCGACCAGCGGGCCGGCGCCGGCGATGGCGGCGAAGTGGTGCCCGTACAGGACGACGCGGTGGGTGGGGTCGAAGTCGCGGCCGTTGTTAATGCGTTCGGCCGGAGTCGCGTTGGTGTCATCGGGCCGCATGATGGTGCGCTGGATGTACAGGGCGTAGAAGCGGTAGCCGATGGCGTAGGTGCAGATCGCGGTGACCACGAACCAGATCGTGTTGACGCTCTCGCCGCGCGCCACGGCGAGCATCCACCACCCCAGCACGCCCAGGGCGGTGATTGCGACCCACAGGGCGATCTTCTTCGGGGTCCATTTGGTGTGCGGCTTGATACCCACGGGGACGCCCTGGTGGTTGCGGATAACCAGGTGCTCTTCCTCGGGGCTGTAAGTGGGGAGAGCAGGGGCTACTGAGGTTTCCATACGGGTGGCTCATCATTGAGGAGGGACAGGTGCGCAGCGGGCCAGGGAGGGTCCGTACCCGGGAAGCCTAGTTCCCGTGCGGGCGGGGCGGCAATAGCCGTCCGAGGCGGCGTTGAGTGCCGCTACGGAATCCCAGTCGTGACCACGGCCGTGCAAGGGCTGACCGCCCAGCAGCGCGGCTGGCGCCGCCCCGCTGCCCCGCTGCGGCGGTGCGTTCGCCGACTAGCCTGGGGGCGTGCCAGACTTCCTCGCCGCCGTCGTCGACGTGCTCGCCTCCGCGCCGATCCTGACCGTCTTCCTGGTGATCGGTGTGGGTACGGCCGTCGGACAGATCCCCTTCGGGCCGATCCGCTTCGGAGCCGCCGGGGCGCTGTTCGTCGGCCTGGCCGTCGGTGCCCTGGACCCGAGCCTGGGGGAGAACCTCACCCTGCTGCGCAGCCTCGGCCTGGGGCTGTTCTGCTACACCGTCGGCATCGGCGCCGGCAGTACGTTCTTCCGCAATCTGCGCCGGCAGCTGCCGCTTATGGCACTGTGCGTGGTGGCGCTCGTGCTCGCCGGAGGAGCCGGGGCGGTGTACGCCCACCTGACCGGCATCAGCCCGGCCATGGACGCCGGCGCCTACGCGGGCGCCCTGACCAGTCCCGTCCTGGACTCCGCGATCGAGGCCGCCGGCAGCCAGGAGCCCGCCGTCGGCTACGCCCTGGCCTACCCGGTGGGCGTGGCCGTCGCCATCCTCATCGTCGCCCTGGTCATTGGCCGCGACTGGCCGGGGCGCCGCGACCCCCGGCCGGCCTCCGCCGATGGACTGGCCGCCACCAGCGTGTTCCTGCTGCGCCGCGTTGCGCTGAGCGATCTGGAGGCCTTCCAGCGCAACCGCATCCGCATCTCCTACCTGGAGCGCGATGGCGCCACGCGGGTGGTCTCCCCCGACGAGGAGCTGCTGCCGGGCGACAAGGTGGTGATCGTCGGCGCCCCGGCGGCCCTCGAGGACGCCATTCATGAGCTCGGCACCGGGTATGACCGCTGCCTGGCCAAGGACCGCACGGTCGTCGACTACCGGCGCCTGACCGTCTCCTCCACCCGCGTGGCCGGGCGCACGATCGGCGAGCTGGACATGCACGGACGCTTCCGGGGCGTCATCACGCGGGTGCGGCGAGGCGACCTGGACCTGCTCGCAAATGACGACCTGGTGCTCGAGCTCGGGGACCGGGTGCTGGCCGTGGTTCCTTCCGGAGACCTGGAGCGGGCCGCCGACTACTTCGGCGACTCGGAGAAGTCCATCGCCCAGATCGATGCCTTCTCCGTAGGGGTCGGCATGGCACTGGGCGCATTGGCCGGGCTCGCTGCGATCCCGCTGCCCGGCGGCATAACGCTGCGGCTGGGGGTGGCGGCGGGGCCGCTCGTGGTCGGTATGGTGCTGGGGCGGCTGGGTCGCACCGGCCCCTTCATCTGGCAGCTGCCGCACGCCGCCAACGCCACCATCCGCCAGCTTGGGCTGCTGTTCTTCCTGGCCGCCATTGGGCTGGCCTCCGGGCCGGACTTCGCCGCCTCCGCATTTTCTGTGACGGGGCTGGCAGTGGGAGGGCTGGCCGCGCTCATCGTGGTGGTCAGCGCGGTGGTGCTGCTGGCCGGTGCCCGCCGGGTGGGGCTGAGCGCGCCGCGCGCCGCCGGCGCCCTGGCGGGGCTAGTGGGCCAGCCCGCAATCCTCGCCTTCGCCCTGTCCAAGCGGGATGACGAACGGGTGGAGGCAGGCTATGCGACCCTGTTCGCGCTGGCGATCATCGTCAAGATCGTCATGGTGCAGGTGCTGGTGGCGGTGTAGCGCTGGGCGGGAGCGGGAGCCGGGAAGCACGTGGAACTTCCCGCATAAACGGACGTGGTGGCTTCCGTACAACTGTCGGCTCGTGCCGCGGGCGTCTGGCTCCCCGGGCGCGGCTCGCGCCGCTCAGCCCAGCGCCGCCAGCACCACGGCGGCCGAGCGGGCAGCCGCCTCGTCGGCGCCGATGTGGAAGTCCTGGCCGGCCTGCGGGCCGCACAGGTCCGAGACCCCGCGGATCGAGGCGAAGGGGATGGCCGCGGCGTGTGCCACCTGTGCCAGGGCCGTCGATTCCATGTCGGTGCTGATCGCCTGCGGGAAGCGCTCGCGGGTGGTGCCCACGTTAGCGGCGGTGACAAAGGAGCCGCCGGCCAGCATCTGGCCCACGTGGATATGGGCGGCGCCCGCGCTGGGCGTCGCGGCGCGCAGGGCAGTTGCGGCCGCTCCGGTGCGTGCCACCAGACCCGGATCACCGGTGAAGGTGGCGGGTTGCCCCGGGGTCTGGCCCGGTGCATAGCCGAAGGCGGTGGCGTCAACGTCGGTGTAGGCCAGGTTGGCGGACACGCACACGTCACCGACCTCAACCTCTCGGCCCAGGCCGCCGGTGGTACCCGCGGAGATGATGAGTCCCGTGTTCACCTGCGTCAGCACCGTCGCCAGTGCGCTCGCGGACGCCACCAGCCCGATGCCCGAGCGCACCAGGAGCAGTTCCCGGCCCCCGCCCAGGTCCAGCGGCCAGGCCTCGGCACCGCCCGGAAGATGCGGGGCGGTCGCGTCTACTAGCCGCGGCAGACGATCCAGGAAGGGGTGTGCCTCCTCCGGCATCGCCACCACGACCACGGCGGCCACCCGGCGGCGGTCCGCCTGCGGCACATGACTTGGAATCGCGCTCATACCCCGAGCTTAAACGGCCAGAGTGTCCATCTCTCGCCACTTTCACGGATGCGGGGAGTTTCGTAGATGTCGTATACCGCCTCTGACCTGGGCAAACAGTGGTGCCGCTCTTGCGGCAGAGGCCGCGCCAGCGGCAAAGTGGCGAGAGATGGACACTTTCTACGGTCTGCTGGCACAGTCGGGCCACCAGCCCAGGCGCTGTGCTACGGGCCGCACCAGTTCGACAGTCTGATGGGCGAGTACCTGGCGGGCGGTCAGTCGTAGTGGTGTGTAGCCGTGCGCGATGAGCCACTGGTCGCGATGGCGGTCATGCTCCCAGTCCGCCCGCTGGCTGTGGAACTCGTGTCCGTCGGTTTCAATGTCTAACCGCCCCAGCAGCAGGTCCAGCTCCCCGATGGGCAGCTCAGCGCCGGCCTCGGGTGTGGCGCCGGCTTCCTCAAGTTCGTAGCGCGCAATGGTCTCCAGCGGCGAGCGTGCCTTGGGATTGGCCCGGTTCAGCAGCTGTCGAAGTTGGCCATTACGGTTGCCACGCAGCCTGGCGTGCATCTGCTCCCTGGCAATCATGCCCCCACGTAATGCCGCATCTAGTGCGATGAGTGCATCCAGTGGCTCCACGCACCGCATGAAGGCAATGAGCATGGTTTCCACGTCGGCGTACGGCGATGCCGCCGGGTCTACTTGCAGACCGGGGACGTGATGGCAGACAGTGCGTAGGGGAATGGAGGGCGGTGTTCCCGAAACGAGGACATGGACTCGGGGCCCAGGCCGGTTCCGGACTGGAAGTCCACAGGCTTCGACGGCATGAAAGCAGCCGATGAGCCCACCCACCTGACGCGCGACAATGATCTCCCGCTTCACTCCGGGAAGGGCGATCACGCGCCCCGGGTGCTCCCTGACCAGACCTTCATCCACCATGCGGGCGATAGCCCTGCGATCTGAACGATCAGCAGCGAGGTGGCGCGTTTTGGCAGCGCCATGGGCCTTAGCCAGCCTATGCAGGATCTGTTCCCGCCTGTCCGCGTACCTCATGGAGTGAGCATCGGTCGGCGGGTGACAGTCGGCAATGACTAATCCGCGACCTGTGGATAACTGACGGTCACGCACGGGATATCCACAGGAGCTCGCGGTTCCGGCAGCTGCCTGCGCCCTTGGGTGGCAGGCGTATCCGACTGCGAGCGAGAACCCTATGCCCCGGTGGGTGCACCGGACAAAAATGTCCATCTCTCGCCACTTTCACGGATGCGGGGAGGTTCGCACATGTCGTGTACCGCCTCTTACCAGGGCAAACAGCGCTGCCGCGCCCAGGGTGGAGGCCGCGCCGGCGGGCAAAGTGGCGAGAGACGGACACTTCAGCACCGCCGAGCCGGGCGTGGCCACGGGGTGAGTGGCGTCCGGTGGTGCGTGCTGGAGTAGGCGGCGCGCGGCACTCACTGCGCGAACACGGTCTCCCACTGATCGCGCTTGGCCAGGAAGCCGCGGACCGCCTCCTGGGCCGCCTCCAGGGAGTGGTTGGCGCCCCATCCACACTGCACCTCATTAGCTGCCGGAACCTCGGTTGCGGCCAGGATGTCCTGGAAGGTCGCCTCCAGCAGCGGCAGGAAGTCCTCCGGCTCCAGGCCCAGGGTCAACGCGTAGAAGCCGGTCTGGCAGCCCATGGGCCCCCAGTCGATCAACCGGTCGGTGTGGTTGCGCATGAGCTCGGCCGTCAGGTGCTCGATCGAGTGCACGGCCCGCATCTCCAGGTGCTCGCGGTTGGGTTGGCAGAAGCGCACGTCGTACTTGACCAGCTCGTCCCCGCCCGGTAGGCGCTTGCGGTCCGCAATGCGCACGAAGGGCGCCGCCACTTTGGTGTGGTCGAGGTTGAAGGACTCCACGTTCATACGGTGCTTGTCCATGCCTTCAGACTAGCCGCATCTTCGGGGAACAATTGGGCCATGAGCCTACCCCTCGCCCGCATCGTCGCCGGTCCTGCCAACGCTCCCACCCTTGTGCTACTCCATGGAATCACCGGATCCGCCGTCTCACAAGCAGAAGCCATCGACCACTGGGTTGGCCGTGGCTACCGGGTCGTTGCGGCGGACGCCCGCGGGCACGGCCTGTCCCCGCGCTGGACAACAGCCGAGTTGGATCGGGCGGGAGAAGTGCTGGTGGAGGACGTCATCAGCCTGCTGGAGGAGCTCATTCCCGCAGTGCCTGGAATACCCGCGTTACCGGCGGTCGGCGACGCAACTCGTGAGTTCTGCGGCGCATCGCGCGTCAGTCCCTCTGTCGCGGCCAAGGCGGTGAACCCGGTGGCGGGAGAGTCGGGAGAATCTGAAACGACGCCTGCCGCGCCAGGCTCCCGCCCGGTCCTCATCGGCCACTCCATGGGGGCGGCCACCGCGATGGTGGTGGCCGTGCGCCGCCCGGACCTGGTAAGCGGCGCAGTACTACTGGACCCGGCCCGTTACGGCTCACGCAGCCCACAGGAGCTGCGTGAGCGTGGCGCTGCCCGCAAGCGCGCCCGCGCTGCCGACCTCGCTGATCTGCCCGGCGCCGTTGCGCGTGCCCTGGCTAATCCGGAGATTCCAGATGGCGAGGCCGTGGCCGGTGTGTGGGCCGGCCAGCGGGTTGATCCATCCCTCCTGGACACCGGAGTAGTTGCGCCACCGGTGCCGTGGGAGGAGGCGATGGCCGATTTGGCGGTGCCTACGCTCCTGGTCACCGGCGACCGCCCCGGATCGGCGCGCGTGGGCCCCGTCGGCTTGGACCGGCTCGCTCGCATCGCCAACCCGAGGATTGAGACCGCGCTGCTTGCGGGCGCGGGACATGACGTGCGGCGCACCCGGCCCGCGGAGTTCTGGGCGGCTGTGGATTCCTGGCTGGACCGGTTGTTCGGTGCGGGGGGAGCAATAGTGCTTAACGCCTGAAGAGTCGACTCCGCGGGTGGGCGTGTGCAGCCCCGCGTGATCGCCCAGGGCCGCCTACACCAGCGTCGACTCCGCGGGTGGGCGTGCGCAGCGGTGTCTGGGACTCGATAAAAATCGCTGACTATCGCCTAGGATCTCCTTTACCCCGCAAAGATGTCGGGACACTCCGGACACCGGGTGCCACGAGGAGGATCCATGCCCGCGCGCACACGTCCAGCCGCCAATCGACCACGTCCTCGTGTTCCCGACCGCCTTGAGCCGCTGACACCCAAGCAGGTCATCGGCCTACTGCTTGCCGTCGCGGTCTTCGCGGCACCGCTGCTGGTAGACATCCCGGACCTGGACCCGATGGGTGAGCGGATGCTGTCGATCTTCCTGCTCGCCATCGTGCTGTGGGTTACTGAGGCGATCCCCCTGGTAGCCACCGCCGTGCTGGTCATCGGACTGGAAGTACTGCTCATCTCCGATCAGGCGGTCCTGCCGGTTCCCGAGGATGCCACCGCCTACTCGAGCTTCTTCGCGGCCCTGGCCAACCCGGTCATCGTCCTGTTCCTGGGGGGCTTCTTGATCGCTGACGGGTCGGAGAAGTTCCACCTGGACAAGAACCTCGCCGCCGTACTGATCAAGCCATTCACCGGCTCCGCCCGCCGCACCGTGCTCGGGCTGATGGTGATTACCGCCGTGCTGAGCATGTTCATGTCGAATACGGCCACCACCGCCACCATGTTCGCTGTGGTCATCCCCGTGCTCGGTGCCCTGCCGGAGGGGCGGCCCCGTACCGGTCTGGCGCTGTCGATACCGGTGGCGGCGAACGTCGGTGGTATGGGCACACCCGTGGGCACACCCCCTAACGCCATCGCCCTGGGCGCCTTGGCGGAGGCCGGCCACGCCGTCAGCTTCCTGGACTGGATGCTCATGGCCATTCCGCTGATGCTCGTTATCCTGCTGGCCGCTTGGCTGCTGATCTGCGCGGTGTTCCTGCCCGGCGGAATGGCCATACAACTGGACATGCGAGCCGAGTGGTACACCGACCGCCGCGCTGTCATGTTCTATGTAATCGCCGGTGCCACCATCCTGCTGTGGATGACCGAGTCGCTGCACGGGCTGAGCGCGAACGTGGTCGGCTTCCTGGCGATCGTGGCGATGCTCGTCACCCGGGTAATGACCGGCAAGGACCTGGCTGGACTGTCCTGGGACGTGCTGTGGCTGGTTTCGGGCGGCATCGCACTGGGTGACGGCGTGGGCGCCACCGGTCTGGACAAGTGGATCCTGAACCTGTTCAACTGGACTGCGATGCCGTCCCTGGCCGTGTTGGTGCTGATGGGGGCGCTCGGCCTGGCCCTGTCCAATGTCATCTCCAACTCCGCCGCCTGTAACCTGCTGGTGCCGCTGGCTATGGGCCTGGCCACGGGGATCGATGGACTGGAGCCGGTCACTATAGCCGTGGTGCTGGCGCTGGCCTGCTCGCTGGGCATGAGCCTGCCGATCTCCACCCCGCCCAACGCGATTGCCTACGCCACCGGGGAGATCGCCACGGGTGACATGGCCCGGGTCGGCATCATCATTGGCGTGATCGGCACCATGATCCTGGTTACGCTCATGCCCCTGGCCTGGTCGGCGATGGGAATGCTATGACTCAAGAACCCGGTGCCGTAGGTCCCTCGTCCGCCGCTGCCGAAGACTACGACCGGTTGGTGGTTGCTGTCGTGTCACCAAGCTCGCTGGGCACCCAGGCGGCCCACGAGGTCACCCCGGCGGTGCACGCCCTGGCCGACGTCGTGCGTGTACGTACTCTGGCGGAACTACTCCGGTGGGCGGGCACAGAACGCCCAGGTCCTGTTCAAGAGCCGCCGCCTTCCGCGGGCGACGGCGCCGCCCCGGAGGTTGCCGGCCGCACGGCCCCGGCTACGGTGGCGCTGATCGTCGCCACCGACGAGGTCGGCAGCCTCGACGACGTCGCCGCCGCGGTGGCGCATTACCCCGCCCTGGAATCGGCTCGCATGGTACTGCTGACCGAGCGCGCCGAGCTACACAACCTCGGCCGTGCCATAGATGAGGACCTGGTGCGCGAGGTGATTGCGGTGCCCTGGACGCCCGGAGCTATTGGGGAGCGTGCCCGGGCGCAGATCCGCCGCTGGATGCGCGACCACCTGCCCGATGATGATCCTCGGAGGCGTGACGGAAACGGGGGGCACTCGCCGCTGCTGGAGGCGCTCACGCGTCATTCCGATGCGCTTACCGCAGAGCTCATTACGGCCTGCGAACAGGTCCTCGGGCCGCGTCCGCGCCTGCGGCTGCCCGCAGGGGTGCGGCTGACTCATCAGGGGCAGATCGTGGACGGGGTGTACGTGGTGGTGAGCGGGTCGGTGGCGCTGACCCGGCACACCCGAGTAGGTGAGGTCACTCTGCACCATGCCACCACGGGCCGCATCATCGGCCTGGTGTCCCTGGCCAGTCATGGACGCGCCTTTGTCACGGCCACCACCACCACTGATGTGGAGCTGATCCTGCTGTCTATCGAGCAGCTGGACCGGGCGCTGCGGGAGAACGAGGTCACCGAGCAGCTGCTGGCCGCCCTGATCATTCGCTCGCTGACCAAGCGGCTGGCGCGTTCGGAGATCCTGCAGGTGGAGAAGATCGAACTGGCGGCGGCACTGGACGCCGAGCGCCTGCAGGTGCAGGAGGCGCTTACGGCTCTGGAGCAGGCACGCCTGGAGCTGCTGGCCCAGGAGCGCTTCGCCACCTTGGGGGAGCTGGCCGCCGGCGTAGCCCATGAGCTGAATAATCCGGTGGCTGCGCTGCAGCGCGCCAACGACCACTTGCATGAGGACTTGGCCGCAGTGCTGGCTACGCACCCTGATGGGGAGACGATCAGCCGGGTGGCCGTCGCCGCGCGCACACGGCCCGCCGCGTCTACGCGTGCAGAGCGGGCTGCCCGTAAGCGGCTGGAGGAAACCGTCGGGGATCGGGAACTGGCGCGCCGACTGGTTGCCGCCGGGGTTGACGCCGACGCGGATCCCGGTGCTGTGCGTGCGCTGGCTGCGGACCCTCAACGCCTGGCTACGGTGGAGGCGGCTGCGGCCATAGGCCGCGCCGAACGAAACATGCAGCTGGCAACTAAACGTATTAGCGGCCTGGTTGCGAGCCTGTCCACCTACGTGCGCCCGGACGGCGAGGACATGGTTGACGTCGACTTGCGGGAGGTGGTTGAGGACGCTCTGCGGCTTACCGCGCATCGCCTGGAGGGGGTGGAGATTCAGCGGGACTACCCCACCGAGCCGGGCGTGCTTCCGCCGGTGCCCGGTCATGTTGGCGAGCTGGTCCAGGTGTGGACAAACATCTTCGCTAACTCCGCCGATGCCCTGGCTGCCCAGGCGAAGGACGCCGTTCAGGCCGGAAGGGACCCGCAGCCAGGCCGGGTCGCGGTGCGCATCGGCCCGGTGGCCGGGGGCGTGCGCGTGCAGGTGCAGGACAATGGTCCGGGCATCGATCCGGATATTTTGCCGCGCATTTTTGAGCCCCGGTTCACCACCAAGCACGGCCAGGTGCGCTATGGGCTCGGGCTCGGCATGGGGTTGGCCAAGAGCGTGGTGGATGCGCACCGCGGCTCTATCACGGTGGACTCCCAGCCCGGCCGTACCCGTGTGACGGTGGTGCTGCCGGTTAACCCGGCGGTGGTGCGGGGGGACAGGGCCGTCGGGCCGGATGCCCCCGGGGCAGGGTTACGTAAGGTCGGGGTCGGGCATTCACATGGAGAGAAGTCGCGTGACGACTTTCAGTCACTCAAGGGGAAGCAATGAAACTGGTCATCCTGGTGGTCGAAGATGAGCCTGAGGTCCGTGACGCCGTCGTCGGGGACCTGGCGCCGTTCGCCTCGGCTGTGCGTATAGAGCCGGCCGAGGACGTTGCGGATGCCTGGGAGGCGGTTGCGGATGTCGATGACGACGGCGATCTGCTCGCGCTGGTACTTGCTGATCACCGCATGCCGGGGCGTAGCGGTGTGGACATGCTGGTAGAGATGAACACCGATGAGCGTACCGCTGCCGCGCGGAAGGTGCTGGTCACCGGGCAGGCGGACCAGGCCGATACGATTCGTGCGGTCAATGACGCGGGCCTGGACCACTACATCGCCAAGCCGTGGCAGCCCGCTGTGCTGGAGCAGGTGGTGCGTGATCAGCTGACTGACTTCGTGCTTGAGGCGGGCATCGATCCGCTGCCGCATATGCGTGCCCTTGATCGGGTGCGGGCCCTGGAGGCGGTGCGCTGAGGCGCGCAGCAACAGTTGTGTGACTCGCGGTCCCGGCCCGTCGGGTGTGCGCGGGGGTGGCCCCGTGTGAGGATGAACTTATGAGTGACGTACGCCAGGCGGTGACCGGCCGCTCGCAGGGTGAGTCAATCGCCTTCATAATTGCAGTACTCGTTGTCGGCTGTGCGGGCCTGTACTACATCGGATCACTCTTCGGTCCGGCTTTCTTCGCCCTGACGCTGGTGATCACCGTACGCCCACTGGTGTCCTGGGCGACCCGGCGGCACGTGCCCAGGCCGTTGGCGGCAGTAATCGCCATCCTGATTATCTTCGCGTTCGTCATAGGACTGTTCGCGGCCCTGGCGATTGCTATCGTGCAGCTGATTGAGACCCTGCCCAACTACTCCGCGCAGTTCACCTCGATCTGGGACAGCATGCGCTCCCTGCTGGAGCGACTGGGCGTTGACGAGTCCACTCTTATCGATCAGGTGTCGCAGTCGGTGGACCCCAGCCGGATTGTCTCCCTGGCGCAGAGCCTGCTCGGGCAGCTGTCCAACCTGGGGTCGGTGCTGAGCGTACTGGTGCTGACTGTCGTGTTCCTGATGTTCGACACGGCCCGTATTGAGGTACGTTCACGCGCCCTGAGTCGACTGCGGCCGGGCATTGCGGCGGCTCTGGGCGGATTCGCCTCATCGGTGCGCTCATACTGGCTGGTGTCTACCATCTTCGGCTTGATCGTCGCAGTGCTGGACGTGATCGCGTTGTGGTTCTTGGACGTGCCGATGGCGGTCACCTGGGGCGTGCTGTCATTCATCACTAACTACATACCGAACATCGGCTTCATCCTGGGCTTGATTCCGCCGGCTCTGATCGGTCTGGTCGACTCCGGGCCGTGGACCGCGCTGTGGGTGGTGGTCGCCTACAGTCTGCTGAACTTTGTCATCCAGTCGCTCATCCAGCCGAAGTTCACCGGTGACGCGGTGGGACTGAACACGACCACGACCTTCCTGTCCCTGCTGTTCTGGAGTCAGATCGTTGGTGCGCTCGGCACTATTCTGGCGGTGCCGCTGACCCTGTTCGTCAAGGCGCTACTGGTGGACTCCGATCCGCGCTCGCGGTGGGTGAACATCTTCCTTTCGGCCGGAGACACCGATGCCGACGAGTCTGAAGACGCCACTCGCCGGGATGCCGGCGATCGTGACTCCTCCGGCTCAACTTCCAAGGGCCGGGAGGCCGTGGTGACCAGTGAGGGTGAAACCACGGCAGGGACTGAACCGGCCTGTTAGCGGTTCCCATGGTTTTCACAGCTTCAGCGGAGCGGCTTTTCAGATGCAGCGGGTTATATGAGTTCTGCCGCCGGACGAGGCGGGCCGCGAGGGTTGGGGAACCCGATGACCGGCCCGGTTCGAGGTCGGTCCGGGTACTAGGGAGCCCGGGCCGGGCGCTCCGGCGAAGGAGGGCGCTCCCCCGGATGTGGGAACCCGGGCGCGGAGCCCCTCACTGACGAAGGCCCTCGGGCCGGGCAGGCGCCCGCCCGGGGGCCTCGCCATCTTCTGGTTATCAGAGCGAATGCGTGTGTGGTTCGGGCGTGGTGCTTTTGGCCGGCGTGTCGCGGGGGCTTGGCGTCAACCTCCCCGGTTTGGCCGGGCTCCTTCAGTTGGGCCGCGTTCTTGCGCTTGGACCGTCTGAGAGTGCCTGCCAGGCGGTCCAAACTGACGCAGGTGCCTCTCAGCGCTCGGCGTGACCGTGAATGAACGGCGTGAGTCGGCCTAGCACCCCGTCAACGTGCGGCGCCTCCAAGTGCACGTGGGAGAAGCCCGCGTGGTTGATTGTGTCGGCTGTGTCCCGGCACGGGTCGCATCCGTGATCAAGCAGGCGGGTGATCGGGCTTGCGAACCTCTGGATGCGGCGAGCAGCCGACCCGGGCGCGGCGGCTACGTGCTCGTAGAACACCAGCACGCCCCCGGGGCGCAGCACCCTGACGGTCTCGGTCAGGGCGAGCTCCGGGTCGGCCACCGAGCACAGAACGGTGGAACAGATGACCGCGTCGACGCTGGCGTCCTCCACGGGCATCCGTTCTGCGGGTGCCGTCAGCAACCGAGAGCGGGGTCTGGACTTCACTGCGGCCGCCAACCTACGCCCCGGTGCGGGTTCTAGTGCCAGCCAGTGGACTGCGGGATGCAGCATTGATGCGGCCGTTCCGTTGCCCGCGCCCATGTCGAGGATCGTGCCGCTCAGAGCGGGCAGGACCCGCTGCTGCCATTGCTCCCGTCCGAGCACGGCCGACGATGACGGTCCCACAACGCTCATGTCGCCACCCTACCGTTACTGGCAGTGCGTGCCCCGCTCAGTCCGCCAGGCTCACGGGCACGCTTATGCCCTCGACGTCGGTGAGTCATCGGTCTAGTCCTGGGTGGGGTCGGTGGGGGTTGGTGCGGGGTCTGGTTGTGGGGGTGGTTTTGTGGGGTGGTGGTTTGCGCAGCCCGGCTGAGACTGGTTGTGGGAAGGAGATGCGGCGTAAGGCGGCCTTGTCGGGGTTCCCGCCGGGGCTGGGTGCCGACGGCGAGAGCTGCGGGTTAGCCGCAGCGGGTCCGGACTGCTGCTGGACCTGGGGGGCCTGCTGTACCGGAGTAGTAGGAGATTGCGCACGCGGCTTCCCGGTCTGTGACGATGTGGGTGGTTGCCAGGGAAGACGGTCGGCGGCGATGTCGGAGGCTATTTTGGTGGGGGTCCAGGGTGGTGCTCTGGGGCTGATGGAGGCCTGCTGTGCTTGTGAGCGGGGTTCTAGCGATACCTGGCCATTGCGCAGCTGGTTGGTGAGCCTGGGGGAGTCGGTCAGTACTGCTCGTATCAGGATGCGTACGCCGGGGCGCTGCTCGGCGGGGATGGCCAGGGCTGCTTGTTCGAGTGCGGTGGCCATGGGCTTGCCCTGGGAGCCGATGGAGGAGTTGACCGGCTTGTGCCCCATCGACAGGTGTCCGCTAGCGCTCATCCCGGGTTGGGAGGGGCCGAAGGTGACCTGGTCGGATTCGTGCAGCACTGCTAGGGCATCACTGATCTCAGCCGTCTTGGCTCGCGCACCCGGCTTGGAGAACCGGTGCACACGTACCAGTTCGCGCATGACCTGGTTCATGAAGTTCTCGCGGGCTTTTCTGGTGGCCTCGGACATGGGCTCGCGGCCTTGTTCCCGGTAGGTGCGTATGCCTTCGAGTAGGCGTTCAGCACTAAGCAGCGAAAGCGCTGAGAGTTGGCGGTCTAGTTGGCGGGTGAACTCCTGGGGCTCCGCCCTGGTGCCAGGTCCGCGCCCGGTGTGGAAGAAGACCTCCACCGGTTCCCTGGAGTGCCAGGGCAGCGGGCTGGTCGGAGCCGCGGCAGTGCCCTCCCACACCAGCACATCCCGCCCACCGGCACGCCCCGGGGTAAACATATCCGCAGCCGGCAAGCCTGTGACGGTGTTGTTGGCAGGGATGGGGTTGTCGGGGTGTATGGGCATCAGGAGTCGGCCTCCGAGGTGCCGGCGTCCCCGTCTTGGTCATCGGCGCTATCGCCGCCGTTGTCGGTGGTGTTGGCGATGCCTGAGGCTATGCCGGAGACTGCGTCGGAGAAGTCCTCTACTAGTTGGTGTTCTTGGGCTTGGGCGAGGAAGGTCAGGTGGGCTGTCGCGTCCTCGATGCCCATCTGGCTGGTGCTGGCCCTGCCGGTGAAGCAGTAGGCGGGGGTCAGCCCGTAGACCTGGCCCGGGCCCAGCAGCCCCAGGTGCTCAATGGCCCAGTCCACCAGCAGCTGCCCGGTGTCATGATCCTCAAACGTGTCTTTCTGCGCCATTGTCAGCGTCAGGCAGCCCATGCGCTCGCGCATTACCGGGTCGGCCATGCCCTGGGCCTGGCCGGCGTCTGGTCGTATCCAGCCCAGGGTGGGGGTGATGGTGAGTGCGGGGCCGGAGACCTCCCCCCACAGCTCCATGTCGCCCATGGCGGTGCGCGACAGGCACCACCACTTCTGCTCGGGGAAGGGGGTGGGGGTGTTCTCTAGCCAGGCGTCCACCACTGGCTGCCATTGCAGGGGGTCGGTGAACCACCAGCGCCCGTCCCCGAAGCCGTCGAAGCCGAAGCGGCGCCACAGTTGCAGCACCGAGGCCGGCAGCACGTCCTTGAACCGCTCCAGGTGCTCCCGGCTGGCCGGGCGGCCCGCCCCCATCGGCGACCAGCCGTTGTACTCAAGCTCATCATCCATCATGGCGTCCACCCACTGCGGGGTGGCGTGCAGCCACGCCTCATGCCAGGCGGCCTTGTCCATCTCCATCACTCCGACCTTACCCGATACCGGAACGATAACGCCCCTCGCCGCCCGCGGTGTCACAGGCCCCGCGCCACCGCCGCCGCGGCCCCCAGCCAAGCCCGCTGCGTAACGGGCC
>NZ_PIZC01000008.1:0-12762 GCF_019325145.1 Actinomyces sp. 594 | reverse complement strand
CCGGGCGAGGTCGGCGCCGTGCTGGTCCCGGTTGGTGAGGGCCTCGAGCAGTAGGGCGCCGGCTTCGGCGTGGTCGTCACGGGTGGTAGTAGCGACCACCAGCTGGTCGGTGTGGTCGATCATCCGCAGCCACATGGGGTCGGATTCGTCGTTGCCCGAGTCGACGAAGATCAGCCGGTAGTACTTTGAGGCGACCTGATGGATTGCATCCACATCCGAGGCGTCCACGCGCTGGTCCGCCGATAGGGCGGTGGGCTTGGAGCGAAGCACGTCAAAGCGGTCTCGGGTTTGGTGATGCACGAAGTGGGCGAGATCGGCGGACTGGGCTCCGGTGCCCAGGAGCCGGTCAACCTGGGGCAGCAGTTCCAGGACGGTGGCGTCGTGTGGTCCTTGCTCGGTGCGCCATCCCAGGGTTCCCCGGGTCTGGTTGTTGTCCCAGGTAAGCACACCGGCACCGCCGTAGCGGGCGAACACCGCGGCGAGTAGCACGGTAGTCGGGGTCTTGCCGGCTCCTCCCTTGGCGTTGACGATCGCGATCGTGCGCGGGCCCGGCCAGTGCTGGCTGACTGCCTGCACATCGGCCCGTTCGGCACGCTCGGTCTCGCTGGGGCCCACGCGGATTCCTAGCCGTGCGGCAACTCCTCGCCATCCCTGCGTCGCGGGCTCCTCGGTCTGCTCCCGCACCAGGAAGGACTGCCGCGGTCGCGGTGCCTGTTCAGGAGCGGGAGAGACGGGCATTGATGGGGCGGGCGGCTGAGTCAATGCCTCAGGCGGGGACGCCGGCTCGGGTTGTGTATGTGGAACCGTTGTCTGTTGAGACGTTGGTTCCACTTGAGCTGTCGGTTCCGACGCGGTTTGAGGGCGTGAGTGGGGCCGGGCCGGTGTGGTTGGGTCGTTCTCGACGACGCCGTCGGCGTGGATGATCAGGGGCCATTGACCGTCCGGATCGTTGGTCACGGCTCGCAGCGGGCGGCCGAGTTGTGCGGCGTGCTGCGCGATCAGCGCGATCACTTCGGGACGAGCGGCGTCGATGCTGTCGGCGGCAAAATGATGTGCCCGTCCACCGATTGACACTTCTGCCGTGCCATCGGCGTTAATGATCGCCTCCACGCGCGGCCAGTCGGCGGGTTTAGTTTGTTCAGTCATAGTCTTGTCTCCGTTCCGTCGTTATCAGTCGCCCAGCGTTACTCCGACTTGGGCCATGTAGGGCACCGGGTCAGTGGGGGAACCGTCCAGGTGGACTTCGAAGTGCAGGTGGCATCCGGTGGAGTTCCCGGAGGAGCCGACCAGCCCGATTTGTTGGCCGGCAGTCACCTTGTCGCCCGCCCTGACCTGGATGCCGTTCTCGTACATGTGCAGGTACGAAGTCTCCACGCCGCCGCCGTGATCGATGGTGATTATGCCCGTGCCATCCACCATTCCCGCCACGGTGACGGTTCCGGACTGGGCGGCCCATATGGGGCCGCCGCAGCCGCCGCCACCTAGGTCGGTGCCGGCGTGTAGGCGATAGACACCGGTAACCGGATTAACGCGCATGCCGTACGAGCTGGTCACCGGGCCTGCGCCGGGCGAGGCCCAACCGTCATGACTCACCGTGGTGGTCGAGGTCGTGCTGCTCTTGGTGGTGCAGGAATCGTCTGCTGCGGGGACGCTGACCTCTCCTGAGACGTCTAGTGACAGGTGTACGTGGTCCATGTGGTTCTGGGTGTCGCTACCACGGTCTTCCATCAACTTCCATGCGTCGGGTGGATCCCCGGCCATCCAGATCCGCTGTTGCCAGATGATGTAGTAGACCGTGAGGCTTTCGGCGTTCTCCTGCAGGTAGGCGGCCAAGCGGTCGCCCACGGCCTTGCCGTCGGGAAGGTCGTTGATCATGAAGTCCAGAGCGCGGCCGGCGGGGTGACCATAGGTCATGTCGTCGTAGGGGCTCGTCGCATCTCGATATCCGCCTACGGTCTTGATGCCGAACATCGGCCCGACCTTGTTCGCAACAATCGCCGTCTGCGGCTGAACGTCGCCGAGGGCGTACTGGTTGGAGCCCTGGGCGGCTTCGGCGGCGTTGATGCCCTGGACGCCGCTGAGGCCCTCGACGACGGTGACGGCGGCCGGCCAGTGAGACTCGTAGACATACGGGTTGGCGTTGGCCTGGACGCGGTGCGCTACGAGCGTGGGCGCAAGTGACTCACGGTCGTCAATACTTTGGAGCGCCCTGAAGAAGTTTGTGGCGGAGGTGTACGGGTCCATCCGGTCCTCCTCGCTGCCCCAGGCGCCGTTGGCGCGCTGCTGGAACAGACCGCGGGAGTCCGGGCCCACTGCGTCCCCGTAATCGAGCACCATCAGTCCTGACTCGGCCATGGCAGTCATCACGCCGATGGTCTGGTCTCGTGTGGTCAGCCCGAGGTCATATCCGGCCTGGATGATGTAGGCGGCGTTGACGAGTTGCTCGTGACCGTATCCGGCTATTGGCCCCTCCGGTACCGAGCCGAGGTTGACTGATCCGCCCGCCTGTGAGCTCACCGGAGTGCAGGTGTCTGAGTCGTCGTCTCCGCCCAGCAGCACAATACTGATGATCAGGGGCAGAACCATAACTGGTACCAGGCAGACGATGATGAGAGCGGTAGTCGACTTCTGGTCCACTACTGCTACGCCTCTTCGACCGGCACGATGCGATTGGCCAGCCACGGGGCGCTGCCGCTGGTGCGGATTACCAGGACGTCGTAGCGGCCGGCGTCGGTGGGAATCTTCACAGTCGCCACATAGGCGCTGGCGTCCTCAATGATGGATCCGGAGCCAGTCAGCTCGTGCACGGGGATGTTCGCGGGGTCGACGTACACGTAGACTTCGGCGGCCTCCTGGGTTAGGTGCGGGTCCAGGCCTGCCCACCAGGTGTCATAGTCGAGTTCCGGGTGTGCGAACGCTTCCAGGGCCGCCTCTGCCGCGTCGATCGCAGCCTCGCGCGAAGCATCGTCCCACACGGCGGGGTCTGGGGATATGGTCTGGCCGGTGTCCTCGTCAATCGAACCCTCGGGGGCGAGAGTGAACTGACTCGGATCGGGGCGCTTGAAATCAGTCGCGGTGACAGAGGGCGATGTCGGTACCGGCGTGGTCGCTGTGGAGCTGGACGTTGCCTCAGGTGGGGCATCCGTACTGCATCCGGAGACGATGGCCGCTAACGCCGCAAGCGGCAGCAGCAGGCGCGAAGGGGTCCATGTCAGTTCTCCCATGCGTGATCCTCCCTGTGGCTGCGCGGACTGGCCGTCGGGGCGCCGAGGCTGTCCGCATGCTGGTAGGCGCAAGTTGGCGCTACGATATCTGGGTAACGTTGTGCTATAGCAAACTATATTACAGTGATCTTGTCAACCTTGTTGTTATTTGGTGGAGTGTGTACACTCGCTGCCATCATCCCGCTACATTGGTCGAATCATTACCGAGGAGACATGTTCCTGTGCCGTACACTACCAACCCGTGGCTCGCGCAGAAGAAGCCCGATCCAGAGCCGGAAGCGCCGGTTTCGGACGAGACTCCTGCGCTCACTGGGCCTGCCGCTCCGCAGGAACACGTGTCTGCGCCCGAGCGTGGTCAGCTCCCATCCTGTGACCGCCCGGGTGACGTCGCTCTGTGGTGGGTGGGGGCGCACGGAGGAGCAGGCGAGTCGACCCTGTCCGCGCTGGTGCCCGAGTGGCGGGGCGGCGGACACTGCTGGCCCCGGCCGCCGGACAACGAGCGTGCGCGCGTGGTGCTCGTGGCGCGGTCCAGCGCTTACGGACTGCAGGCTGCTCAGAGCGCAGCCACCCAGTGGGCTGCGGGTGCAGTCCCGTATGTTGAGCTCCTCGGTCTGGTGATCATCGCCGATGCACCGGGCCGGCTGCCGCGACCGTTGCGGGACCTCGCGCAGGTGGTAGGTGGCGGCGTGCCCCGTGCCTGGCAGTTGCCCTGGGTGGAGGCATGGAGATTGGGAGAGCCACCCGAGCAGACGGAGTCGCCTCGAGCTGTGAGGCGGCTCATCAAGGACTTGCACCTGCTGATCAACACAACCGATGTGGACGCCGATGGCGTCGGCGAACGAAAGGAACACTGATGGTTATTGCACATGTCACACAGGTCATGACCGAGGCCATGTTGTCACTGCCTCTCGATCTTCCTGATCCGGAGCCGGTCCAGCCGCCTGGCACCGAGGGCTTCACCTCGATCATGGGGTGGGCGAAGTGGATCGCCCTGGCGGTATGCATACTCGGCTTGTTCGTTGCCGGTGCGCTGATGGCAATTCAGTCGCGTCGGGGCGAGGGCGGAGAACACGTTGGCAAGATCGGTATGGCGCTCGGAGGCGTTATCGTGATCTCTGCGGCCGCTTCGCTCGTCGGGTTCCTCGTCAGTTAAGGGGCAGGCCAGCTCAGAGGAAGCCGAAGGCGCCGGCGTCTCCGGCGCGAGCGTGTGCGGACTGTCCGGTGGAGTCATGGGGCAGGGTCGCCTTGCGAAGGCGATCGACGTCGACTACTCGGAAGACCAAGGAGACATTGCCTGTCCCGTCTCTGAGCAATACGGTCTCAGTGCCACTGCTGGTTCCGGCTATCGCTGTTGTTTTCAACGATCCACCGGGGTGACGCCATCGATCATCTATTCTCTAATTTGGGAGGGCGGGGAATGGAAGGCCGACGCCAGCGAAAGTGCGCCGTTTATTCTTGCGGCGCTTCCCGCTGCGTCGGGGTATATCACGTGGCGGCGTGATGTCATCATTAGCCCTGAGTTGAGTATGGTGAGCGGACACAACTCATGAGCCCTGTCCGCCTGAATACAAGACTATGAGCGAGGAGTTAAGTACAGTGACGAGTGAAAATAACAACGCAAAGAACAGCGAGCACGGTGCGTTCGGCCGGCCGGGGTTCATCGCTGCCGCGCTGGTCGTCGTGCTGATCGCGGTGCTTGGGATCGTGGTGGGCGTGACCAATGTGCTGCGTGACGACCCCGCGCCGGAGAGCGCCTCGGCGGTATCGACAACATTGGCGCCAACGCCCTTTGCGTCCCCGGAGCCTCCGGCAAGCAACGAGGATTCAGCCAGCACGAGCGTGTGCGGGCTAACTGGTGAGGTGACGGAGCGTGCCCGCCTCGCGAAGGCGCCCGACGTTGACTACTGGGACTACCAAGGAACCGTAGCCTATCCTGTTTCTGAGCAGTATGGTCCCGGTGCGACCGCTGATTCCGGTTATCGCTATTGCTTCCAACGATCACCCGCGGGGGCGGTGTTCGCGGCAGCTAATGCTGTTTCTCAAGGGTCTGATCCTAGCGCTGCTGGTGCGTGGCTTGACTATGTCGTGGCCGATGGCCCGTACCGCGACGAATTGCTAGCAGATACAGGCTCAGGAGATACATACGAACATGTCCGCATGTCGATAATTGGATTCCGGCTCCTAGAGTATGATGGCGACATCGCGAGAGTTGATATCGCAGTGCGTGGTGTCGTAGATGGGATGAGTCTTACGGCGTCTGGTGTATATCAACTGAAGTGGAGCGCTGGGGACTGGAAAATAGATTCTGACGTGGCTGAACCTGTCAATATTGTGTCGATACCGGATACTTCTGGATATATGCTCTGGGGAGAGTAGCGTTGTGGCTGACTGCGATTTCACCGAATGGAGCTGTCGGCTGGGAAATTTGGCTGCCAGTACGCTCGGAAACACGATTGACAATTTGGCGACTGCCGTAATGGAAGCGTTCGGTAAGACGATTGCGTCTCTGGGAACGATCTGGGTTAATGTCGGCACGCCGGACTTGACGGACTCTGGTGGTATTGAGTCCGCTATATCGGCAGATGAGATCCCGCCGAATAGTCTCAATCTCGAGAGGGTCATGGACTATGTGGTGTGGGTCAGTCTTGCGGTCGCAATACTCTCGTTGCTGATACTGGGTGCCATGATCGCCACGCGTATGCGGGCCGGAGAAGGTGTGATGGCCGTCGGGAGGGTGGGCCTCATCCTATGCGCGGTCGTATTGATATCCGGCGCTAGCGCCTTGGTGGGCGGATTCATTCCTACCCGGCCTAGCCGCGTCGGCGGAGCGGCGCTGTTCCTTCAATCGGCTCTGTGGTGGTACATGGGCGCGACAGCAATTCTCTCCGTGATCGTCGGCGGTGCGCGTATGGCGTGGGAGCAGCGTGCGGAGCCGGGTCGTGAAGTGGTGAAAAGTCTGCTGACGTTGGTGGTGGTCGCGGGTGCCGGGGTGACTGTGGTCAGCATACTGATCCGGTCGGCCGACCTGTTCTCGGTTTGGATCATCGACAGCTCCCTGGACTGCAGGGTATCCGAGGCAGGGTCTACCTGCTTCGGTGAAAACATGCTGGTGCTACTCGCGTTCACTACACGGCAGTCGGTCGGTTCCTTGGGGCCGATGCTCATCATTATTCTCGGTCTGATAGCCGTCCTAGCCGCCGCGTTCCAGGTGGTGCTGATGGTTGCGCGCAGCGGGATGCTGGTCATTCTTACGGGCATCCTGCCGCTCGCGGCATCCTTCACCAATACGGAGATGGGTAAGGGCTGGTTCAAGAAGTGCGTCTCCTGGCTGGTGGCCTTCGTCCTGTACAAACCCGCCGCTGCGATCATCTACGCCACCGCTTTCCAGCTTGCAGGTACAGATGTGTTCAAGGATGATGGCAGCGGGCTGTTGGCTGTGCTTACGGGTCTCATGCTGATGATCCTGGCGCTTTTCGCCATGCCTGCACTCATGCGCTTCGTTACGCCCATGGTCGGCTCGATGGCTGCGGGTGCCGGTGGCGGCGCACTGGCGGCCGGTGCACTGGCTTCGCTGCCTAGCGGTGCTGCTCAGCTGGGACGCTTGGCCTCCGGCAGCTCCTCGGGTTCTGATGGCCCCTCGGGCGCTAGCGGTAGGAGCGGTTCCGATGGAAAGTCCGGCACGTCTACGCAGGCGCCCACTGGCGGCGGTCAGGGCGAGATGAGTCGGCAAGGGCAGGCCGATGGCGCACCGCAGTCTGGTACGGCTGGCAGCAAATCGGGTGGAGGTGCCGGCGCTGCCGGAGGTAAGGGAGCGGGTACGGCAGGTGCGGGCGCGGGAGGCGGAAGCGCTGCCGCCGGTGGTGGAGCAGCTGGAGGCGGTGCTGCCGCCGGTGGAGCCGCTGCCGGTGGTGGAGCAGCCGCAGCAGGTGCGGCCGCCGGCCCAATCGGAATCGCCGCCGGCGTCGCTGTTGATGTGGGCAAGAAGGCAATGGATACGGCGGTGGGTGCGGCGCAGTCGCTCGGCGATGCAGCAACCGGTGAAGGAGGTGGTCCGGATGGCAGCCGTTGAGACGCGCAGTGGACCGAGAACCTACGGGAACTGGCAGCGGCCCGCATCCCCCGGAATTCTCGGGCTCGGTTCAGTGGGCACGGGCCTGCTGCTGGCCGGACTGATCATCGTGGTGATCACCGTAATGGTCTCCGACCTGCTGCACGCGCTGGGAGTCGCCGCGCTCCTGGGCGTGCTCATGCTGGCGGTACTGACCAAAGACGCCCACGGCAAGAGCCTGATTTCCCGAGGCGGAGCGCGCATCGCCTGGTGGTCGGCGCGCTCGCGGGGCCTGACCATCTACCGCTCGGGCCCGCTGGGACGCACGCTGTGGGGTACCTACCAGCTGCCCGGGCTTGCTGCTCCCACCCGGCTGAGCGAGCACAGGGACTCCTACGGACGCGAGTTCGCCCTCCTGTACACCCCGGCCACAGGCTCGTACTCGGTGGTCATCGGTGCCGAGCCCGACGGCGCGGCGTTGGTTGATCAGGAGCAAATCGACATCTGGGTCGCAGACTGGGGGCACTGGCTGGCGAATCTGGGCGATGAGCCTGGGATCGAAGCCGCTTCGGTGACGATTGAGACCGCGCCCGACTCCGGTACCCGACTGCGCCGAGAGGTGAGCACCAGCATCGATCCGGAGTCGCCCGCATTCGCCCGTGAGATGCTGCGTGAGGTCGTCGACCGCTACCCGGCTGGTTCCTCCACCGTGCGAGCCTTCGTCGCCGTCACCTTCAGCGCTGCCCCACGATCCGGCGGTCGCAAACGGAAGGCCGAGGAAATGGCCCGTGAGTTGGCGGCCCGTCTGCCCGGGCTGACGGCCGGCCTGCAGGCCACCGGGGCGGGCGCTGCCCACCCACTGTCCGCCCAGGAGCTGTGCGAGGTCATCCGGGTCGCCTACGATCCGGCCGCGGCCACACTGATTGATGAGGCGCATGCGGCAGGTGAGGTGCCCGAGCTCTCATGGCCCGACGTCGGCCCTACCGCCACCCAGGCCTCCTGGGACGGCTACCGGCATGACAGCGCCTATTCGTGCACCTGGTCCATGACGCAAGCGCCGCGCGGCAATGTGCAGTCTGGCATCCTCGCGCGGCTGCTGGCGCCGCACCGAGACGTCGACCGCAAGCGTGTGACCCTCCTTTACCGACCCATTGATGCAGCACGTGCTGCCGCAATCGTGGAAGCGGACCTGCGTGCGGCTGAGTTCCGGATGACCTCCACGGACAAGCCCGCGGCCCGCGACAGCCTCGCAGTGCGGGCGGCTGCGGCGACCGCCCAGGAGGAGGCATCTGGAGCGGGCCTGACGCAGTTCGGCATGCTGGTAACGGCCACTGTCGCCGATCGGGACAAGGAGGCCGACGCACGCGCCGCCATCGACAACCTTGCGGCCACCGCCCGCCTGCGGCTGCGACCCGTGTACGGCTCGCAGGACTCCGCGTTCGCGGCAGCCCTGCCCCTGGGGTTGGTGCTGCCGAAGCACATCAAGGTTCCGGCCGAGCTGAGGGACAAGCTATGAGCGAGCAATCGTCACGCAAGCAGCGCCAGCTACTCGGTAAGCGGAAGCGGAAGCCGGCTGAGCGCAAGCGGGAGGTACGCCCGCAGCGGCCGCCTATGCGCGGCTGGCTGGGGCGCGGACGCGGTTCCTCCAGCTACGTGCAGGCCGCCGACGAGTGGCGGGGCACCACCGTGCAGGTGTGCGGTTTGTGGCCGTACGCGATCGGCACCGGCACACCCATGGTTGGGGTGCCCCTCGGGCGCCACATCCACACCGGCGCCACATTGTGCTGCGACCCGATCTCCTGGTTCCAGCGGGCCAAGCTGATCTCCAACCCGAGCGCATTCGTGCTGGGCAAGCCCGGACTGGGCAAGTCCACCATCGTGCGCCGAATGGCCACCGGCCTGGCAGGATACGGCGTCATGCCGCTGGTCCTGGGTGACCTCAAGCCGGACTACGTCGACCTCATTGAGGCCCTGGGAGGGCAGGTAATCACCCTTGGGCGTGGTCGGGGGTACCTCAACATCCTGGATCCAGGCGAGGCTGCCGAAGCCGCGGCTCGGCTGCGCCAGGCCGGTTACACGCGTGAGGCAGCGCAGGTACTGGCCGACGCGCACGGCCGCCGGCACACCATGGTTTCTGCCCTGCTCACCATTTTGCGTTCCTCGCCACCCACCGACCGTGAAGAGACCATCATCGACCGGGCACTGAAGTACCTGGATGCCCACCACGACGGCGTCCCCGTCCTGGGCGACTTGCTGCGCGTGATCCAGGAAGGGCCGGCAGAGGTGCGCGCAGTCGCGCTCGACCGCGGCGACGACGCCCGCTACCAGGCCATCACCGAGAACCTCGAGGCCTCCCTCATTGGCCTGGTGGGCGGCGGCCGCCTGGGCGAGACCTTTGCGCGTCCCACCACCAATCCGATGCGGCGAGACGCCCCGGTTGTCTACGACGTCTCCGCGATCGACGACTCGGAGATGGATCTACAGGCAGCCACACTGCTGGCCTGCTGGTCGGCCGGATTCGGCACCGTCAACGTCGCCAACGCACTGGCTGATGCCGGACTTGAGCCGCGCCGCCACTACTTCGTCATTCTGGACGAACTATGGCGGGCCCTGCGCGCCGGCCGCGGAATGGTCGACCGCGTCGACGCCCTCACCCGTCTGAATCGCCAGCGCGGAGTCGGCATGGCCATGATCTCCCACACCATGAGCGACCTGCTCGCCCTGGCCAACGAGGAGGACCGGATGAAGGCCCGGGGGTTCGTGGAACGCTCGGGGATGGTGATATGCGGCGGACTGCCGTCGGCGGAGATGCCTCAACTCACGGCCGCAGTGCCATTCTCCCGTGCCGAGCAAGAAATGCTCATCGGCTGGCAGGACCCGCCCGCCTGGGACCCGGCCACCGGCCGCGAGGCAGAGCCTCCTGGCCGTGGCAAGTTCCTTGTGAAAGTCGGCGGCCGTCCGGGTATCCCCGTAAACGTCCAACTCACAGCCACGGAGCTGTCCATCAACGACACCAACAGGCTCTGGCACGAGCAGTCGCGCGTGGGCAGACGATCCGAATCCGCAGTTCCGGTCCAGGAGGAAGTAGACCAATGAGTACCGCTAGTAACCGCCGTCGCGACCCTGGGGGCATGTCCGGCGAGGTCATTCTCCTGTGGGTAGCTATCGTCCTGGTGGCCATTGTGGTGGGCGTCGTATATGCCGCGATGCACCTGGGGCACCGTTTGGCGGGCACGGGACTTGAAGTACCCGGCAACCCCTTCGCCGTGGCCTTCGGTCTGCTCGGAGGCGACTTGCCCTGGCCCGGATCCGCCGGTTGGTGGGTGACGGGTGGTATCGGAGTCGTTGTCATCGCGTTCAGCACCCTGGTGGGATTGGGCGTGCGTCGTCTGCGGCGTCGTCACTCACGCGTGGACCGTGCCGCCAACTATATGGGGCGGGGGCGTGACGTCGACTCCCTGACTCGGAAGAGCGCTCAGGCGACGGCAAGGCGCCTGGGCGTCGCGGCTACCCCGGGCGTGCCGATCGGCCGTGCCCTCAACGGCGGCGACGTGCTCTACGGCTCATGGGAGGACATGCACATCGACATCTGGGGACCGCGCACCGGCAAGACCACCTCGCGGGCCGTCCCCGCGATCCTGGATGCGCCGGGAGCCGTGCTGGTTACCTCCAACAAGCGTGACATCGTCGACGCGACTCGGGACGTGCGTGAGGGCTCTGGCCAGGTGTGGGTGTTTGACCCTCAAGGCATCGCCCTGGAGGAACCCACTTGGTGGTGGAACCCGCTGAGCTACGTCACCGACGAGGTGCGCGCGGCGAAACTGGCTGAGCACTTCGCCTCCGGCTCACGCGATCCGGGCGCCCGTACCGACGCCTACTTCGACCCGGCCGGACAGGACCTCCTCGCAGGGCTGTTGCTGGCTGCTGCACTCGACCACCGCGCAATCACGGATGTCTACACCTGGCTCACCCGTCCCACGGACGAGACGGCCGTGGACATCCTGCGTGATCACGGATTCAACCTGACCGCTGACCAGGTGGCCGGGGTGGTCACCGCCCCCGACAAGCAGCGTGGGGGCGTGTTCGGCACCGCTCAGCAGATGGCCTCATGCCTGACCAACCGTCAGGTCGCGCGCTGGGTCACCCCACAGGGCGCGGTAGACCCCCGCCCGCAGTTCATTCCCGAGGACTTCGTGCGCGATGGCGACGGCACGCTCTACTCGTTATCGAAAGAAGGGCGCGGCACCGCCGGCCCCCTGGTGACGGCCCTGACCGTCGCCGTCGTCGAAGCGGCCGAAGAGATGGCGGCCAGGTCCCCCGGCGGACGCCTGAGCACCCCGCTGCTCGGTGTACTCGACGAGGCCGCGAACGTGTGCCGCTGGCGCGAACTCCCGAACCTGTACAGCCATTACGGCTCACGCGGAATCGTCTTGATGACGATCCTGCAGTCCTGGTCTCAGGGCGTGGAAGTGTGGGGCGAGGCAGGAATGAAGAAACTGTGGAGCGCGTCGAACATCAAGGTGTACGGAGGGGGTGTCGCCGAGGCGGCATTCCTGGAAGACCTCTCCCGGATGGTCGGCGACTACGACCGCGTATCGTCCTCAACCTCCTACTCTCGAGGAACGCAACGCACCGTCTCCCGCCAGCTGCAGCGAGAGCGCATCCTCGACGTCGCCGACCTTGCCGCCCTGCCGAAGGGACGTGCGGTCGTGTTCGCATCCGGTGCGCGACCCACGTTGATCCGCACCACCCCCTGGATGTCCGGTCCCCATGCAGACGCAGTGAGGGCATCAATCGCCGCTCATGACCCGCGGGCCGAGCGAACCATCCTGGAAGCGGACAGCGAATTGGCTGTTGTCGAAGCCAATGTCGAGGAGAAGGAGACGTCATGAGCGAAGGTGAATTGCTAACGGGTCAGGCGGCGCTCGCTGAAACCGGTGGACCGGGCGGAGGCGCCGAGGAGTTTCAGCCCTACTTCGGTAATGTCGACGAGTTCGTGCGCGACTTCCTACGCAACATGTACCGGCGGCGGATCGACGGCAGACACCGCTGCTGGGCCGCAAGATGGTGGCAGTATGAGGAGGCCGTAGCCCGGCTGGAGGCGCTGTGGCGGGCCTGGGAGTACCTGCGACTCGATCCGACGACGGGCATGAGTACTTGGTGGCGCGATCACGCCGACTACCACATGGCCGTGCTGATGGATCCGGATGGGCCGTTCTCAACCGCTGCTTTGGGGGATGAGAATCTGTCCAAGAAGGGCGATCCGCTTCCGTACGTGGCTCCGCCGCCCGGCATGTTCGACGACTGAATTAGCATGGTGGACTGGCTTGGGGCGGCTCGCTGAAGCGGTCTGCTAGTGGTGTCAGCGCTCCGGTCCGTTTGTGTTGGTGGTGTTGGGGCGGTTTCGGTGCGGGGGCGTGTATCTGGGAGTGTTAATGCCCAGGGTTTGGCGGATGCGGGCGGCGGTGGTTGGGTTGGTGTTTGTGCTGG
>NZ_PIZC01000007.1:24333-29341 GCF_019325145.1 Actinomyces sp. 594 | reverse complement strand
ACCCAGGGCCTCCCAGAATCTCACGACTTCTGACACTCCCAGATGTCATGAGATCCAACAGTCCCAGAAGTCATGAGACATCACAGTACCTTTCGGTGACGCGACGTACCCCTACCGTACGAACCGTCACCACCAGGTACGAATCGTCGACCAGAACGTACGAACCGTCGCGAGAACGTACGAACCGTCAACCATGGGCACGCGAACCACCGGTCAGAGTGTACGAACCACCGCGCCAGTACAGCCCCGGACACCGACCGCCACTCCCCACACGCCACGACCACCGCTCCACACACGCCACAACCGCCACACCCAGCACGCCAACCCACCCAGGCACGCGCACCAGCCACCAAACGGCGAACCACCACACCCACAAACCGGAGGAACCCCACGAAATCTTCGAGTTGGAACCCGATTTCCAATGACCAACTAACAGATGCTATAAGGAGGCACTATGCCAAAGACCGACACCGCGCGCGCCGCGCTCAAGTCCTCCCTCCTCTACATCCTCGCCATGGGGATCGCGAACCTGACCGTTCGCCACCTCTTCAACACGAGTTACAACGATCCCGGTTATGCGAGGGCCATGCTTCCGTTCTTCTGCCTGCTGGCCCTGGGCGCGGTCGGCTGCTTCCTCGCTCTGCGAAAGCAGCTGCCCGCTCCCACCGGTCCGAGGAGCTACACGCTCTTCCTGGTGATCTTTGTGCCGGTCGTCGGCATGGCGGCCTACTACCTACTGACTAACGGGCAGCTGAGCGCCGCATTCATGACGCCGCTGGCGGTGGCGTTCCTGGTGGGACTTGCAGAGGAGACAATGTTCCGCCGCGTCCTTTACACCGCCTACTTGGGTGAGCCCAACGGCAGGCGCGTCAACGGCGCCCTGCTCGTCTCCGCAACCATGTTCAGCCTGCTCCACGCGGTGAATATCCTCGCCGGGCAGCCCCTGACCGGCACACTGTCGCAGCTGGTGTCAACCTTCATCGCCGGACTGTTCTACGCGCTCATGTACGACTACACCAAGAGCATCGGCCTGCTGGTAACCGCCCACTTCCTGTGGGACTACATCCTTCTGAGTGATGCGCCCGTGAAGATTCCTGCCATCAGCATCGCCATGGGGGCGCTTACGGTGGTTGAATTCGTCATCACGCTCGTCCTCATCCTCAAGAGGCGGAAGCAGGAGGCGATTGCACCTTCTCAGAGCGCCTAACAGCGCCTAACAAGCCAAGGCGTCCTCAGCGGCGCCCACATTGCAGCCTGTGGCCGGAGTCGGGTCACAGGCTGCCGCATTATTCGGAGGCGTCCCGACTCGCACCGTTTTTCATGACAGCACGTCCGGAGCGGCTGCTGAAGTCTCAGCCAGGATGTCCACCGATCCGACCGACTCCCGGGCAACCCCGCCGCAACCACACCCCAAAGTGCGGTGAGCCGGCGAGCCGGGCAGCCTGATTCAGCCGCTCGTTTTACTGGTGGTGGACTTCTTCGCGGTCGCCCTCTTGGTGGTGGTCCTCTTAGCCGTGGTCTTACGGGTCGTGCGCTTCTTGGCCGGTCCCTTAGCGCGCTTCTCCGCGAGCAGCTCATAGGCGCGCTCGGGAGTGACCGTGGCCGGGTCATCATCACGACGCAGCGTCACGTTCGTCTCCCCGTCGGTGAAGTACGGGCCGAAGCGGCCGTCCTTGATCACCACCTGACGCCCCGTGGCCGGATCGGTGCCGAGTTCCCGCAGGGGGCCGCGGGCAGCCGCCTGACCACGGCGCCGCTTGGGCTGGGCGAACAGCTCCAGCGCCTGCTCCAGGGTCACCGTGAACAGCTGCTCCTCGCTCTCCAACGAGCGCGAGTCAGTGCCCCGCTTCAGGTAGGGCCCGTAGCGGCCGTTCTGCGCCGTGATGTCAACACCTTCGGCGTCCTGGCCAACCACGCGCGGCAGGCTCAGCAAGTCGAGGGCCTGTTCCAAGGTAACGGTGGCCAAGTCCATCGACTTAAACAGTGAGGCAGTACGCGGCTTGGGTCCCTTCCGGGCCCGGCGGGCAGTCTTGGTACCGCTCCTCGACGACGCCGAGCCGGCCGCAGCCTCCGCCTCACCGGTCTCCGGCTCAGGCAGGATCTCGGTGACATAGGGGCCGTAACGGCCATCCTTAGCCACGATGGTGTGCCCGGTGGACGGGTCGGTGCCGAGTTCGCGCCCGTCATCGGCAGCGCGGGTGAACAACTCCTGCGCCTTGGCCACGGTTAGCTCGTCGGGCGCCAGATCGCCGGGCACATTGGCGCGTTTGCCCTCGGCGTCCTCCAGGTAGGGCCCGTAGCGGCCCACGCGCAGGGTGATGCCCTCACCGATGTCAATAGAGTTGACGGCGCGGGCATCGATCTCACCCAGCCCGTCAACCAGGGCCTTGAGCCCCTGGCTCTCCCCCGCAGGCCCCGCTGCCGCGGGCGCCGGTCCCGACGCCGCAGCGTCGTTCACGCCCGCACCCGCCTGCCCCTGCGGCCCGTAGTAGAAGTGGGTGAGCCAGTCGACCCGGTCCTCCTCGCCGGAGGCGATACGGTCCAGGTCTGCCTCCATGGAGGCGGTGAAGTCGTAATCGACCAGCTCGCTGAAGTTCTCTTCCAGCAGCCGGGTAACCGCGAAGGCCAGCCAGGTGGGCACCAGTGCCTGGCCACGGTGCTCAACGTAACCGCGGTCGGAGATGGTGGACATGATGGAGGCGTACGTGGACGGCCGGCCGATCTCCCGCTCCTCCAGGGCCTTGACCAGGGAGGCCTCCGTGTAGCGGGGCGGCGGCGTGGTCTCGTGCCCGGCGGCCTCGGCAGCCAGTGCGGCCAGCTCCTGCCCGGCGATCATGGCCGGCAGGCGCACCTCCCGGTCCTTGCCCGCCTTCGCGGCGGCGGCCCCGCCGGCTCCGGCGCCCTCACCCGCCGCAGCGGCATCGGCGCTGCCCGCCACCGCGGGCGTGTTCTCCGACTCGTAGCGCTCAGCATCACGCCCCTCCTCGTATGCGGCCAGGAAGCCACGGAAGGTGATGACTGTGCCCGAGGCGCTGAGGGAGGCAGTGCTGAAGGTAATGCCGGCATCGCGGGAGCCGCCGTCCGCGGGGCGCAGCGGCACGTCCACCCGCACGGTAGCCGTGGAGCCGGTGGCATCGGCCATTTGGGAGGCGACCGTGCGCCGCCAGATCAGCTCGTACAGTCGGAACTGGGCGCCGGTAAGCTGGCCGGACACCTGGGCGGGGGTGCGGAAGTGGTCGCCGGCGGGCCGGATCGCCTCGTGGGCCTCCTGGGCACCCTTGGTCTTGGTGGCGTACACGCGCGGCTTCGGCGCGACGTACTCCGCGCCGTACAGCTCGGCCACCTGACTGCGAGCGGCGGCGACGGCCTGCCCGGACAGCACCGTGGAGTCGGTACGCATGTAAGTGATGAAGCCGTTCTCATACAGGGCCTGCGCCACCCGCATGGTCTCGCGCGGGTTCATGCGCAGCTTGCGGCTCGCCTCCTGCTGCAGGGTGGAGGTGGTGAAGGGTGCCGCCGGGCGCCGCCGGTAGGGCTTGTCCTCCACCTCGGCAACGCGCGGCACGGCGCGGGTGATGGCGTCGGCGACGGCGCGAGCGGCCCCCTCATGCAGGTGCACGGTTCCCGCCTTGACGGCGGCAGGCCGCAGTACCCCGGCGTCGGTGAAGTCACGCCCTGTGGCCACGCGCCGCCCGTCCAGGGCGGTCAGGCGCGCAGTGAACGAGCTGTCCACCGCGGTGGGCCGCAGTGAGCTGCCGGCGGCCAGGTCGGTGGACAGCTGGGCCTCCACTCCCCAGTAGCCGGCGGGCTTGAAGGCCATGCGCTCGCGCTCACGCTCGACCACCAGGCGCGTGGCCACCGACTGCACGCGCCCGGCGGACAGGCCGGCACGCACCTTGCGCCACAGCACGGGGCTGACCTCGTAGCCGACCAGCCGGTCCAGGATGCGGCGGGTCTCCTGGGCGTCCACCCGGTGCGTGTCCAGGTCACGCGTGTTGCTCAGGGCGCGGGTGACTGCCTCCTTGGTGATCTCGGTGAAGGTCATGCGCTTGACCGGCACCTTGGGCTTGAGCACCTCCAGCAGGTGCCAGGCGATGGCCTCCCCCTCGCGGTCATCATCGGTGGCCAGGTAGAGCTCGTCGGCGTCCTTGAGGGCCTTGCGCAGCTGCGTGACCGTCTTCTTCTTGTCTGGGTTGACCACGTAGTAGGGCTTGAATCCGTCGGTTACGTCGACAGCGAACTTGCTGTACGGGCCCTTCTTCTCGGCTGCGGGCAGCTCGGACGGCTGGGCCAGGTCACGAATATGGCCGACCGAGGCCTCGACGTCGAAGTCCTTGCCCAGGTATCCGGCAATGGAGCGGACCTTGTTGGGGGACTCGACGATGACGAGCTTGGTGGACACAAGCGACCTTTCTTATGCAGACCATGGACACCCTGGGGTGAGACGTCACGACCGCCACGCTCCCTCAGAGGTGACGGCGGGAGCGGGATGGGACCCGACCCATGGTGAGGTTAACGTATCTCAGTTGACAGCAACACAACGGTGTCGCGACGACCACTATGACTCAAGGCATTCTTGCCAGCGCCTCGCGGACCGTCGCCACGCGGTCGCGGATAGCGGACGCATCCAGGGTAACGACTGCACCACGCGCTTTGGCCGCCAATTCAGCCAGGGAGGACGTCTCCGGGAACCCCGTATCGCTCAGCTCCACCGCCTCCTGAAGAAGCGCCTGGACATCAACATCCTCATCCAGCGGTAGCGCGCCCTCGTCCTGCAGGGCGCGAATCCAACGCTGAAACGGGCGATTGATCCGGTCCAGATCGGACACTACCGAACGCATGTCCGTATCCAGGCGCTCCACCAGATCCGCGGCGTTCTGACACGATGGCACCAACGGCTCCAGATCTGCCAGAAGCGCCTCGGCGAGGTCGCCGATCGCCGTGCTGGAGTCGCTGTCCTCCCCATCAAGAACCGCGGCGGCAAAGACGCCCGTCATCAAGGTGTGCA
>NZ_PIZC01000007.1:0-24006 GCF_019325145.1 Actinomyces sp. 594 | reverse complement strand
GCCGTTGAGCTGCTGCAGCAGCTCAACGGCTCGAGCGCTGCGTTCCCTGACCCGCGCGGAGACTGCGGGCACCGAGGACTCCCGGTCGGGACTGGTCGCCTCCGTGACCATGGAACCCACCCGGCCGGCACGGTCGGTTATGGATCGGACCCCCGTCGACCATGATCCCAGGCTATTGATGAGGTCTTGGTATTCGCCGAGTTGCTGGACCAGTTCGTCGGTGTCCCGCTCAATCGCGGCCATGGTGGACAGAATGGTGGACATGGGACTGTCGGATGCGGTGCGGACCGGAACCTTTACTCCCTCTGCCACCAGCAGCGCCAGCTCCCGTGGCAGAGCAGCCCTGGCGAAGGGATAAAGCCCGCGGAAGTGCGCCTCACTCAGCTCTTCGCTCAGGAGTTGGGCACCGTATTGTCCGACCTCGCGACGACTGTGCCCCTGCGCGGCGTACTCGCGTTCAGCGGCGCGCACCCGGACGTACATCTGCTTGACCGGGGTGAACAGGGCATGGTTGCTAGGGCGTACACGCACCGATAGGTAGCCCTCGGACAAGGGCGCCACAGTGGCGAAGACCCAGTAGTCCAGCCCGTCCTTGGCCCGGTTCAGCACGTAGACGCAGGCGGGACGTCCCTGCTCGAGTTCATCCCACATGAGCCGGAAAGCGCCCGCCGGCATGTCGTCATGACGGATGATGTTGTGTGGAGCACCTACGAGTTGCTCGGCACTGTACCGGGACAGCGTGTCGAACACCCGGTTGGTGCTGCGGATGACACCCTTGGCATCTGTGGTTGAGAAGAACAGGTCCTCGGCACCGAACCGGCGCTCGTTACCATCGACGTAGTCCATTACGCTCCCGCGGGATTGGTTGACAAAGGGGATCCTGTGGCTGGATGCTGCGCCGGACGATCAGGGTTCGACCCAACCAGCCTCTTCACCCATGCTGCCACATGAGTTCGGTATATAACGAACTAGCGTTGCGGAAGACGGTCACACCGCTGAGGTGCCCCCCCCTCACAGCTCACAGGTTCACCACAGAATAGGCGTGTTCAATGAAGCGCATGAGCACCTCCGCCGAGACCCTCACCCGCCCTGACGGCTCCCCCATACGCGTGCTAGTTGTAGACGACGAGCAGACCCTCGCCGATCTGCTCGCCTCCGCACTGCGCTATGAGGGCTGGGAGGTGACCACCGCCGGCACCGGCCGGGCCGCGGTCCGCGTTGCCCAGGAGATCGACCCGGACGTTGTCGTACTGGACATCATGCTGCCCGACTTCGACGGCATGGAGGTCATGCGCCGTATCCACGGCCACCAGCCCACCGTTCCCGTCCTGTTCCTGACCGCCAAGGACGCCGTCGAGGACCGCGTGGCGGGGCTCACCGCCGGAGGCGACGACTATGTCACCAAGCCCTTCTCCCTGGAGGAGGTCGTCGCCCGGCTGCGCGCCCTGCTGCGGCGCTCCGGTGCCGGCGCCGACAAGCCCGCCAACGTGCTGGAGGTCGGGGACCTGCGCATGGATGAGGACTCTCACGAGGTGTGGCGCGGCGATGACGAGATCCGCCTGACCGCCACCGAGTTCGAGCTGCTGCGCTACCTGATGCGCAACCCGCGCCGTGTGCTGTCCAAGCCGCAGATCCTGGACCGCGTTTGGAACTACGACTTCGGCGGGCAGGCCAACATCGTGGAGTTGTACATCTCCTACCTGCGCCGCAAGATCGACAAGGGCCGCGAGCCCATGATCCACACTATGCGTGGAGTCGGCTACGTGCTCAAGCCGGCTGCCGGCCAGTAGCCGCGGCGGGCACACATGCGGACCGCTAGCAACTCTGCCAGCAACTCCGACGGCACCCCCAAGGGCGGGTGGCGCTGTCGGCGCGCCTCCGGAGGGGCTGGGGCGGGCGCCGCAAGCGGCCCGCTCGGCCGACGGCAGCTGGCACCCCGCAGTCTGCGAACCCGGCTCGTGGCCGGCGTTATTGGCATCGTCCTGGTCATGGCCGGCAGCATCGGGGCGCTGTCCACCCTGATGCTGCGACACGCACTGACCGATCGCCTGGACGAGCAGCTCGCGGCGGCCTCCGAAAGGGTCGCCGCCCGCCGTCAGGCGGCCGCCCCCGTGGGCGCCGCCCCGGTCCAGGATCCGAGGCTGTCCTCCAGCCCCCAGTCCCCCGGGGATGACGATTCGCGGCCGGCAGCCCCCAGCAACGCCGTACCTATCGGCCTGGATGCGGTCGGCCAGTCCACCGGCACCCTAACGGTGATCGCCTCCGGTGAGCGCGGTGGCGGCAGTGACGCCGACGCTTCCGCAGGCGCGGGAGGCGCAACCGGTTCGGCCGTCTCCACCGTCAAGGCGGGCTACATCGACGACGACGGCAACTACCGCATACTCACCGATGCGCAGTGCCAGGCCCTGTTGTCGCTGGAGGTCACCGGGGAGCCGGTAACGGTGTCGGTCGGTTCGCTGGGAGACTACCGCGTGCTGGTCACCGAGGACTCCGCCAGCGGAGATGTAGTAGTAACGGGCCTGTCCACCAGCAGTGATGAGAAGCTGGTCCGCGCCCAGCTGCTGGCGCAGCTCCTGATCGCCATCATCGGGGCGGTGATCGCCGCGCTGGCGGGCAGGGCGCTGGTGCGGACGGCGCTGGCTCCGCTGGAGCGAGTCGCAGGCACGGCTGAGCGGGTTGCCTCGCAGCCGCTCGCGCGCGGCGAAGTAAGCATTCGCGAGCGGGTCGACGCCGTCGACGTTGCCTCCTCCCAGGAGGTCGGGCAGGTCGGCAATGCCCTGAACACCCTGCTGGGGCATGTTGATGAGGCACTGACGGCGCGTCAGCGCAGTGAGACGCAGGTGCGCCAGTTCGTTGCCGACGCCTCGCATGAGCTACGCACACCGTTGGCCTCCATTCGCGGCTACACCGAGTTGATTCAGCGTAGCGGCGCCGACGCCGTGCTGCCGGAGGAGGCCGTGCACGCCCTGGAGCGCGTGCACTCGGAGTCGGTGCGGATGACGGCACTGGTGGAGGACCTGCTGCTACTGGCCCGCCTGGATGCCGGGCGCGATCTGGAGCACGCGGAAGTCGATCTAGTGGAGATTCTGCTTGACACGGTCGCTGATGCGCGCGCCGCCGGCCCCGAGCACGTGTGGGAGCTGGATCTGGCAGTTCTTGAGCCGCCTGCCGGGCTGTCCCCGCAGGCCGCGGAGGAATTCGTGCCCGAGCCGACGCTGGTTGTAGGCGATGAGGCGCGGCTGCGGCAGGTGATGGTTAACCTGCTGGCCAATGCCCGCGTGCACACGCCTGCTGGCAGCCACGTGCAAGTCATCCTCTCCCGCGGCGACGGCGATACGCTGGTGATCAAGGTTGCCGACGACGGTCCGGGCATTGATCCGACCGTGCGTGAGCGCCTGTTTGAGCGCTTCGCCAGGGGTGACGCCTCCAGGGAACGACGCACCGGCTCCACCGGCCTGGGCATGAGTATCGCGCTGGCGATTGTGCAGTCGCACCATGGCAGCCTGACCGTGGACTCGCGTACCGGCGCCGAGGATCACGGCACCACCTTCACGGTGACGCTGCCGACTTCCCTGGCGTCATAAGGCGCTGCCGGGCGTCGGCCCCGCGGGCACATCCACGCGCCGCACGAGCTCAGTCGTCGGGATCGGCATTGATAGCGCCCTCGACGTCGTGGAAGAGGAGGTTGGCGATCTCCACCTGCACCATTTCCACATCGGGAACGTCCACTAGCACCAGGGGCTCATCCGCACTGGTCTGCAGGGAGAGGCTGCCGCAACCGAATAGGCGGTCGGTGATGGTCCGCTCCTGCTGGACGTCTGAGATGCGGGAAAGGGGTAGATCGTGGCCAGTTTTGTTGAGGATGCCGGCGCGGGTGATAACACGCTTGGAGGTGACGGTGTAGGTAGTCGCCAACCAACGCAGCCAGGGCAGGATGAAAAGGGGAGCCAACGCCACCAGGATGACGACCCACAGGGCGATCACCACGCCGGTACGCCAATCGGCGTCCGGCAGTAGCACGGATGCCACCGCACCGGCGGTGAGCAGGGTGAGGAGAACGATGATGCGCCACAGCAGGACCTTTGGGTGCGTGCGCATATGACGCACAACAACCTCGTCCTTGCTGAGAAGCTTCTGGGGTAGAGCCATAACCCCAGTGTGCCACCCGCCGCTGCTGCGCACCGTCACTCGGGCGACGCCCCGCCTCGCGAGCATGCGCCCGGGCGCACGGTCGCTACCCCGCGTACGGGCGCGTTAGCGCCCCGCCCTGTCCGGCCTCCCGCGGGGTGAGCAGGGCGAGCGCCCCCATACCCGTGCAGGCCACGGCGACAGTTCCCACAGCCCCGGCCGCGTAGGCGATGAACGTGCCGGTACGGCCCAGGGCCTGAATGGTGGCGGGGGTGGGTGCCCCGCCTGCAGCCATGACGCCTTGCCAGTTGAGCACCGCCAGCACCAGGGCCGCGGCACCCGCGAGGATGCCGAGCCCGAGCAGGATGGCAGCGCCGGGCGTGCGTTGGCCGAGCGCGCGTCCCGGCATGCGGCGGCGAGGCGACGGCGCCTGCGGGAGGGCGGCCTGCGGGGGTAGGGGCTGTCCGGTTGCGGGTCCCAGCAGGGTGCTGGCCTGCTGGGTCCGGGCGGGCTCCGCTGTGGTCTCCTCCTCATCCGCCCAGGCGCCGCCGGCGACCGCCAGGGAGCCCCATGCGGTTGCCAGCAGCAGGGCGGCGATTACGTCTCCGGGGCGATGCCACTGGCACACGAGCGTCGAGTAGCCCATGGCGGCGGCCAGTAGGGCCCCCGCCCCGGCCGCGCCCGAGCGCCACTGAGGCCGGGTGACCAGGATGAGGGCGACCGCGGCGGAAGCTGCCATGGCTGTGTGCCCGGAGGGCAGGGTGTTCATACCGCCGAACCGCTGGGACAGCCCGTAGTCCGGGCGCCACAGGACCAGGTACTTCAGCACCTGGGTGGAGAGATTGATGGCGACGACGGCGATCGCCGCCCACAGTGCCCTGCGCCTGCTGCCCCGCCATAGGGCTCCCACTAGTACCACCAGCACGAGCCCGATCGCTGCGGGGAGGGAGACGATGTGCAGCAGGCTGCGGGCATGGTCGGAGACGAAGCGCGCACCTATCAACGAGCCCGCGAAGGCCGCCTGCTCCATGGCCTGACCGGTCGGGTTCGCCACCGAGAGCCACCAGACCCCGATAACGCCCGCGAAGCAGCCGAGGGAGAGCACACCCGCAAGGAGCCGCGGCCGCCCGCCCTGGCGCGGGGCGGCGCCGGGGCGCCGGGCGCCGTCAGGGATGCTTTCCGGACGGAGGTTGGGATTCGTCATTAGGCCCGGATGATACGGCCTCCAGCAGTGAAGCCGCCCCGGATGCGGGCTGGGAGGACTCTGGGAGCCCGGATTCCCTTGAGTGATCCACTCGCTTGCGGGGTGGGTAGCCCGAGCGCCACACGTACAGGCCCACCAGGATGAAGCCGGCGGCGAGTCCCACCGCCCACCAGGGGAAGGAGGGCACCGTGGGGGGCTGGCCGGCGGCGTCTAGGTCCTCCTGCGGGGTGGGGTAGATGCGCTCGCCGGTTACCAGGATGCGGTGGGTGTTGATGCCCAGGGGTGTGCAGGTGACCAGGGTGACCAGGTCACGGCCCTCCTCGGCGCGCAGTGCCTCGGTCTCATCGGGCTCGACGACCTTGGTATCAATCACCTGGTAGGTGAGCACTTCACCGAACACCTCGATGACGAACTTGTCCCCCACACCGACCCGGTTCAGGTCGGTGAACATGCGGGCGTCCGCCAGGCCCCGGTGGCCGGTGATGACGGAGCGGGTGCCTGCCCCGCCCACGGGCAGGGAGGTGCCTTCTAGGTGCCCCAGCCCGGCGAGCAGGGTCTCGTCACTGGTGCCGTGGTAGACGGGCAGGTCCAGGTTGATCGTTGGGATGCGCAGCCTGGCCATGAGTCCTGCGCCGTTGGCGTCCAGGATGGCGTTGTAGTCCAGGGCCGCGTCCCCGCCCGAGCCGGCGCCGGTGGGGATGTTGGTGTTGGCCTCCAGCACGGCCCCTGCCGATAGCGCGTCGTTGTAGGCGTGCGCCTGGGCGAGCTGGACGGCGGCATCGGGGTCGGCGGTGTCGACTTCGGAGTCGTAGGAGGTGATGATCTTGGACTGGTTGTACTGAGTGACCCAGGCAGCGACGCTCGGGTAGGCGAACAGCAGCATGCCGGCTATAGCCAGGACGGCGGGCAGCAGCGCCAGGGGCTGTAGCCGCCAGCGTCGGGCGCCTGTTGCCTGGTTGTTGGCGGCGGCGGGCGCTGCGGAGGGGCGGCGTCGCGCGCGTCGGCTCATGGGGGCCTCCTCAATTGGCTCGGTAGCTGTTGCGGTATGGGCGCTGTGACAGGGCGCAGAGCGCCCCGGGCGGGGCTGGCCTTACGCCCCGCATGCCGATCGGCATGCGTGTGGCGGGCAGGCCCGGGTGGGACCTGCCCGCCACATGATCGCAGCCGAATCGGCTACCTCAGGCGGGACCCGCTAGCGCGGGCTCGCATCGGCGTCAGCCCTGGATGCGCTGACGGTTGCGGGCCACGAGGACCGAACCGGCGGCGAGGAGGACCAGGGCGGCACCAATCAGCATCATCAGCAGCTGGCCGTTGGCACCGGTGAGCGGCAGGTTCGGCACGTTCTGCTTGGTGTTGTCGATGGTGATGTTGTCGGCCGTGGTGGTGCCGGCGGTGATCTTCAGGGCCGTGTTGGCGGCATCGCCGGTGGGCAGCGTGTAGCCGGCCGGGGCGGCGGTCTCAACCAGCACGTAGCAGCGGGTGTTGTTCTCCGGGGAGATCTCGTCCTCGGTCTGGCCCGCCTCGCCGACGAGGGAGTCCACGAACAGGCCGGTCAGGTTGATCTGGCCGTTGGCGTCGGTGGTGAAGGTGTCCACGCCGTTGATCGAGACCGGGTTGCCGGTGGCGGTGGTCTTGTCGCAGGTGGCAGCGAAGGGGTCGGAAGAGTTGTAGACCTGGAAGGTGGCGCCGGCCAGGGTCTTGCCGTTGTCGGCGTCGGTCTTGGTGATCACGGCGTTACCCCAGCTGGAGACGACCGGGTTGGTCGGGGTGTCGGGCGGGGTGTCGCCGCCCTCGGTGTCCACGAACAGGTAGGCGGTGTTGGGGATGTTGCCGGTGTCGGTAACCGACTTGGCGGTGGCGGTGAAGGTGATCACCAGGGAGGCGTTCGGGTTGGCCTTGAGGAAGGCGCGGCCGTCCTCGTTGAACTTAACCTCGAGGTCCTGGCCCTCTGTGACGGTGTAGTAGTCGGAGTCCACGGACTCGCCGTCGAGCGTCACAGAGGCCACCTTGCCGTCGGTCAGGGCGGCGTTGAGCGGGTCGGTGACGTAGAAGGCGGTGAACTGGTCGCCCTCGGCGATGCTCGGGACGGTGACGGTCACCGGGAACTCGAGCTGCGCGGCGGTCTGCAGGCCGTTGGCCGTGACCTCAACGCCCTTGGTGGGGGCCAGGACGACGGTGTTCTTGGGGTACACGTCGATGGTGTACAGCCACTCGCCGTTCTGGGTGGAGGCGTTGTTGGTGGTGTTGTTCGGGAAGGGGATCGTGACCAGGAAGGGCGCAGCCTTCTTGGCAACCTTCGCGGGGGCCTCGGTCTCGCAGACCAGGTAGGCGGCCACGTCCAGGCCGGAGATGGTGGTGTTGCCGTCGCCGTCGGTCTTGGCGGAGGCCTGGCCGGTGCCGAAGGTGGCGGCCTTGTCTCCCGGCAGTGTCAGCGACGGGGTGGCACCGTTGGCGCCGCAGGCGTCCGCGGGGACGTCGAGGTCGGCCAGGCCGTCCCAGGCTGCCTGGGTAGTCAGGTCCAGGTTGGTGATCGGGTAGGCGGTGAAGACGACGTCGGCAACGCCCTTACCGGTCTTGTCGGGGGAGTCGTTGGGCGTGCCGGGCCCGTCGTTCATCGAGCCGCTCTCGAGCTTGTGAATGTTCAGCGTGCCCGTGGCGTCGGGGTTGATGTTGCCGGGGGCGAGGTCGGCGGCGGAGGCGGTGGCGGCGATGCCGCCCAGCCCGGCCAGGGTCAGGGCGAGGGCCCCGGCTCCGGCGGCGACCCTGCCTGCCAGCGTGCGAGTGCTGGTGCTCATGGGTTGGGATTCCTTTCATCTGCGCCGCTGCTGGCGACGCTTATGAGGGGTTGATCGAAATCTGGTGGTGTGGGGCCGGCTGACGCCCGTGCGGTCGCTGCGCCGGCACGGGGTCTCAGCTCTGGACGTTTAGCGCGCGGCGCCTCCTCACAAGTCCAGCAGCGAGAGCCAGGGCGGCCAGGACGCCCCCGCCGATTAGGAAGGTGTCGGCACCGAGGCCGCCGGTCAGGGGCAGGCCGGGAACCGTGGTCTTCTTATTGGTGAACGCCGTGGCGAAGCTGTAGTCCAGCTCGTCGGGCATGATCCGGAAGGTGTGGCTGGTGGTGTCCAGGACGTATCCGGCGGGCGCCTTGGACTCTGCGACGGCGTAGTCGGTGTCCGCATTCCAGGCCAGGCCGGTCACCTTGAAGGCGCCTGCGGCGGGGTCGGAGTCGTAGTACTCGGCGTCCCCGGCCTGCTGGGCGCAGGCGTCGGCGCTGTCGGCGACGCAATCGGTGATCGTGACGGGCTCCCCGGTGCCGGGCAGGGTGAGCTGCCATTCGGAGCCGGACAGTGCCTTGCCGTTGTCCGCATCGGTCTTCTGCCAGGAGACCGAGCCGGTCACGCGCTTGTTCTTGATGTCGCCGTGGTCGACGTCGAGCCCGTCCTCGGAGTCAGGTCCGACGACGATCTGAATCGGGGTCTCGTCGAGCTGGTAGCCGGTGGGCACGGCGTGCTCGGTGAGCGTGTAGGTCCCCCAGGCCAGGTCGGTGAGCTTGAAGTGGCTGGCGGCCGCGTCCTGATCCGTGAAGGGCTGGTTGGAGCAGCGACCGGTGCAGTCGGTGACGATGGTGCCCTCGGGCACGCCCGGGCCGGTCAGGGCCCACTCGGTGCCCTCCAGGTCCTGCCCGGAGTCGTCGACCTTGTGCCAGGTAATGGAGCCGGGCTGGTCGGCGTTGGTGAAGGTGCACACCGTCAGGGTGGCGTTGGCCGTGGTTACCCTCGGGTTGTCCTTGCTGACTCCGGCGACGGTGGTGGTGGGGGGGGTGGGGCCGACCGCGCCCTGTGTGCAGGCCAGGGACTCCAGCTCGTACCCGGCGTTGGCGGCGTCGGTCTTGGCGGCCTCCGCGAGGGCATAGTCGCCGGCGCTGACGTAGCGGGTCTGGCCCGAGGTGTAGGTGAGGGTCGTGTTGCCGGTCTTGGCGGTCAGGTCCCAGTCGGCGGCCGTGGCGGTCCCGCCGTAGTTGTTGCTGACTTCCTTGACCAGCCGCAGCTGGGCGGGCAGGTTCAGCAGGTAGTCCTCTACCTCGCCGCCGACGGTGACGCCGGTGGGCTTGCTCTCGGCCTCGTGAGTGCTGGCGCGCAGCCGCAGGTAGGTGACCGTCTTGTTCACCAGGTTGGTGTCGACGGGCGCCTGGGGCACGTTGAAGGTGAGGTTGACGCGGCCGGAGGCGGGGCAGGCCTGGGTGTTGGAGCCCTCGTTGTCTTGGAATTCGCCGTCGCCGTTCCAGTCGATCCAGCCCTGGATCTTGCCGTCGCCGCCGCAGGCGACGCCGTTGATCGTATATGTGCTGGTGTCCCCGTTGAGGACGTCGATTGGCAGCATGGCGCCCTGCTGGATGGACGAGCGGTTGTCTAGCGCGTCTTCATCGTCATTGACACCGTTGGTGTCATCCCCGTCGGCGCCATCTGAGAAATGCTGCGAGACCTCGGAGTCGATGCGGGTACCCAGGTGCACCGTGGAGGGCGGCTCGTTGGTGATGTCGGCCAGGGTCATGCCCCATACGGACCTGTTGTTGGCATTGGTGAGCGCGGTGCCGGTGGTCCAGCTGGGCTGGAACAGGGCGCCGGCTACGCCGTAGGACTCCGGGGCGTCCCCGAAGTCTGTCTCAATGACCACACCGAGGGCGACGGCGGTGAAGCCGCGTCCCTGGATCTGCACGCCGGCAGAGGTGGCGCCCTTCATAAACATAACCGCGCCCGGCCCCACTCCGCTGCTCGGGTTCTCATACTTGCCGCCACTGGCGTAGACGCATTCCTGGCCATTGGGCGTCATGCGCATGAAATTCGTCGTTTGCTGGTTCCACCAGTTGGTCTGCGAATACGTGGAGACGAGCACATCCGTGGTGCAGCCGTCGTTACGGTAGCGGTCTAGGGCGTACCAGGTCACCGGCGTATTCGAACGGGGCGCCGCCTGAATCCACTCCGACTGTTTGGTTTCGTCTTGGTAACCCGAGGCCACGGAGGAAGCCTCGGCATCGGCGAAGACCAGACCCTGCAACGGCACCGGCTGGCCGTTAAGGGTGGCAGAGCACTCGAAGTTGAAGGACAGATTGGCGTGGTCCGTATCGTTGATCAGACCAATGGCCATCGTATTGGCATTCGCGTACTGGTCGGGGTAGTCCCCCGGGGACCCGCTCCGCCAGTATCCGGTACCACCTATGTTGTACAGGTCATCCAGGGAGTCACCCGCCCAGGTACCTGGGGTATACACCTTCAGTGCGGATTGATGAGTCCGGTTTTGCTCATTCGGGTTAGCCCGCAGGCTGCTAATGGTGCAGGTCGTAACCAAGGTGCCGGCCACGCCGAGGTCGCGGGTATTGGTGACTGGGCGCGAGAGTCCATCACCGGAGTTGAGTAGAGTCTCGCCATTACTACCCCACTGGATCCACTGGATGTCGTTCTTGAAGCGGCCCTCACCACCAGTGGCGAACAGCCCCTTCCCATCCGCCTCAGCAGCATCAGCGGGTGCAGGCGATACCGCGACCGCGCCGACGGCCGCCAGGGCTGTACAGGCCAGCACCGCGGCAGCTCGCCGCGACACCTTTCTGATGCGGGCGGTGGCGGACTTAACAAGCACTACAAGACTCCATGGGTTCAGGACGGCTGGGGCGCCGTCTACTTAACGCACAAGACGCGAGATCTGGTCGGTTACTGGAACGACCCTAGCGAGCCCCCGGAGGCGCTTAGGGCGAGCGAACTGACCTGTGCCAAACCTGTGGCAGACCCGTGCTAGCACCGTCGCAAGCCGGTTACCACGGTTACCCTATTGAGCTGAATAGCACCTTAAAAACGTTGGAGACCGTGATATTCCGCGGCTTAGGAACAGCGCGCGCAACGTGCGCGGCGCAGTACGCGGCGACCCGCCGCGACGGCCAGCACCGTCAGAATCACGGCAACCGCCGCCATCAGCCACATCATCCAGCCGCGTATAGGGGCGGGCGTGGCCTCCGCCTGCTCCGCCGCCGCCTGTACCGGGTCCATCGGTACACGCGTACCAGTAACTAACAAGCGGTGGGTATTGACGCCGTAGGGCGTACAGGTGATCAGGGTGACCAGGTCCTCCCCCGGAACCTTGTTCAGTGACTCCGTCTCCGTAGGCAGTACCACGCGGACATCATTAACCTCGTATTTGAGGGTTCGGCCGGCCGTGTTGATGTAGAAAACATCTCCCTCCTCCAGCTCCGTCAGGTCATCAAAGAGGGTGGCGGAGCCCAGCCCGGTGTGGCCGGTAAGCACCGAGTGAGTGGAAGTACCGCCCACCGGCAGCGCCGTCCCGAATAGGTGGCCCACGCCGTGCGCGAGCGTGTCGGCATCGGTGCCGTGGTAAATCGGCAGGTCCACGTGAATCTTGGGGATGACGATCTGCGCCATGACCTCATCCAGGTCCAGCTCGGCCAGGTAGGCCCGGTACTGGGGGGTGTCAGGGCGCTGCTGCTCCAGCCAGGGGTCGAGGATCGGGGCGGAGGCCAGTTCCCGGTTGTACGCATCGGCGCTGGCGAGCTCGGCAGCGAGCACGTCGGAGCTGACGTTGTCCATCTGCGCCTGGTACTGGTTGGCGATCTCCTGCTGGCGGGCATTGTTGTGCTGCGTGGCCAGCACCGGGTAGGCCAGGACCAAGGCGCCGGCTAGCGCCAGGATGAAGGGCAGCACGCCCATCAGCCGACTCCGCCTGCCCGGTGAGCGGGACGGCCCGCGCGACTGGCTTCCCGCCCCGCCCCGGGGCGGCTCCACCCCGCCGCCAGTAGCAGCTGGCTTCGCAGCCGCCGCCTCGGGGACGCCCCCCGAAGCGCCACTGAACTCATCAAGGACGTCAGTGCTTACGGACGACCGGCCCATTCGGATCCCTCTGCGTGGTTCGTTACTGCGAGTTGGTAGTACAGGTGAGTGACGGATGACACGTGCCTCCCACCGTAGCGGCGGCGTGTCTAGCCATCCCTGGAAGGCGACGGCGTGCGCGACCGGAGACACCGGCCGACGCACGCCGTCGTGTTGCGGAGGGTGGGGATGACGCCTGGGGTCATCCCCACCCTGCGTGTGTCAGTCCTCGGCGCTGCGGCGCTTGTTGTACACCGCGAGCAGGACCGCACCGCCGACCAGCAGGACGCCGGCGATGGTGAGGAACAGGATGCCGTTCGCACCGGTCAGCGGCAGGCGGAAGCCGGCGTCGGAGGGAACATCGGTGACCTTCACGTCCAGGGTGTAGGCCAGGACGTTCCCGTCGGTGTCGGTGTTGGCGATTACATTGGCCTTGAGCACCTGGAAGGTGATCACGCCGCTCTGGAGCTCGTAGCCCTCGGGTGCCTTGGTCTCCACCAGGCAGTACCAGCCGGGGTTGGTGACGTCGGCGTTGTCGATGAAGTCGTTCGTCTGGAGGGCGTCGATGGTGACGGTGCCGTCCGTGCCGGTGGTGAAGGTGGCGGCGTCGGCGGTGGTGGCGCCATCGGCAACCTCGGTGGCGGTCAGCGCGTCACCACTGATGCCGGCGTCGGCGCGCTTGACCACGCCGCCCTGGGAGGCGCCGGTCGGGGTGCACTGGTAGACCTGGAACTCCGCTCCGGCGTACTTCGCGGCCTCCGCGTTGTCGGTACCGGTCTTGGTGATGGCGACCTTGCCGTAGTAGGAGTTGACCTCGTCGCTGGGCTCACCGGGAACGTCGGGGGTCGGGTTCTCGGGGTCCCACTTGGTCTGCGAGTCGTTGGGGATCAGGTAGGCCTCGTTGCTGATCGCGCTGGAGCCGCTGCTGACCTCCTTGACGACGGCGTTGATGACCACCCGCACCTGGGTAGTGGCGTCACCGGCGTCACGAGCCTCCGCGATCTTCTTGCGACCGGCCTCGGTGAAGGTGACGGTTACGTAGGTCTTGCCGTCATCGCCGGCCGCGGAGACGATGTTGTAGTCGGTGCCCTCGCTCAGCTCGGCAGCCCCGGTGCCGATCATGGACACCTCGGCGTTGGAGTAGGACAGGCGGGAGTCCAGCGGGTCGACGATCTGGTAGTTCTTGATCGTGGCGCCGCCGGCTACGTCAAGCTTGGGCACGTCCGCCTTGATCGTGTAGGTCAGGGTGTCCCCCACCGAGGGGGCGGTGGAGTCGCTGACCTCCTTGGTGGAGTCCACGATCGAGTTCTTCGGGTAGACGTGGACGTTGTAGTTCCAGGAGGCCTGGTTACTCGGGTCGGTCATCGGCAGGGTGACGATGAAGTCCTCCGCCGGGGTGACGTTCGCCGGAGTGGACGACTCGGAGACCAGGTAGGCCGCGACCGGCAGGCCACTGAACGTGGCCAGACCGTCGCCATCGGTCGTCTGGGTGGACGGGGTGCCGGTAGTGTGGCTGCGCGCGGCGGAGACGTCGCCGTCCAGGGCCGCGAGGGCCTCCCATCCCGCCTGGGTGGTCAGGTCGAAGTCCAGCGGCGTAACGGTGAAGGTGACGCCGGAGACCGGGGTGCCGGTGGCGCTGGGGTCGACGAGGCCGTTGCCGGCACTGGTGCCGTTTGACTCGGTCTGCGCGAGCTTGTGGATGGTCAGGGTCGACGTCGCATTGGCGTCAATCGTGGCCGTGTTGACCGTTTCGGTCGTGTCGGCGGCAATAATCGCCGGCACCGGGGCAGCCGTGGCGACGGGCGCCGCGACCGCACCACCGATTGCAAGGGCCACCGCCGCGGCGAGGCCGGCGCAACGGCGCCTGGTGAGGGATGACATCTGTTCTCCTCGTTGATGGGTTCGTGGGTTACCCGGCTGCCCGGTTGGCCCCTGGCTGTTCCCGGTAGCTCAGGCCCTACGGCCCCGGCGTCGGGAAGTCTGGGTGATGGTCAGGACCAGTGCCGCGGTGAGCAGCAGGCCGGCCCAGGCCACGTACACGCCGATGCCGCGTCCGCCCGACAGGGGCAGCGTGCCGGTCTCGACGTCGTGAATGTTGATGCCGATGGCCGTGATGACGTTGCCGTCGGCGTCGGTGACGGCGGGGATGACCTTGATGGTGTCCGCCGTCAGGTTGGTCTGCGCGAGCGTGATGGTGGTGTTGCCATCGGCGTCCACACCCAGGTGGAACTGGATGGGCCGCGGCAGCAGGCTGTGCCCGGCGGGCGCCTTGGTCTCAACCACCCAGTAGTCGCGGTTGATGGGCAATCCCGCGGAGGTGAACAGGGAGCCGTCCACCGGGTCCACGCTCACGCCGTTCTCAATCGGGGTGGCACCATCCGTGCTCGGGTCGACGTCGTAGATGTCGAACTCGGCGCCGGGCAGGTTGGTGGTGCCGTCCGGCTGCACCTGGGTGCCGGTCTTGCGCAGCGTGATGATGCGCTTGCCGGCGTCCGGGGTGACCGGCTCACAGGCGGTGTTGTCGCTCCGCCCGGAGGCGTCGCGCCCGTCGGTCGGGTAGACCTCGTTGAACAGGCCGTGGCCGGGGGTGCGGGTGCCGTCCGCCTCCACGGAGCACTCCAGCAGCTCCTCCGAGTAGTCGGCGTTGCTCGGGTCCACGCTCACCGTGACGGTGATCGTGTACTGGGCCGTCTGCCCGGGTGCGATCACGTCGCCGTCGGTGAGGGTGTAGTAGCCCTCCGCGTCGGGCTCGGCTGCGACCGGCTCCCCGCCGGGGGCGGTCACGGTCACGCGCTCGATGTCCAGGCCGGGTGCGAAGTCCGGCTTGTCGCGCAGCAGGCCGGTGGACTGGGCCAGCTCGCCCTCGTTGGTCACCGTGATGGTGTAGGCAACGTCAAAGCTGGAGGACGTACCAACGCCGGTGGTGGCCACGGACTTGGACACGGTCAGCCGAGGCGTGAGGCCCAGGCAGGCGGTGTTGTTGGCATCGCCGTCGGTGTCGCCCACCATGGCGGTGGTGTTGACCAGGCCGGCGGGGGCGCCGTCGGCGCGCTCGTGCCCGCACTGGTAGTCGGTGTCCTCGAAGTCTGCGGCGGCGGAGTCCACGGTGAAGCTCACCTGAACGGTGATCACGCGAGTGCCGCCGCCGGTGACGGCGCCGTCCTCACCGGCGGTACCGCCGGCCAGCACGGGGCCGGAGCCGGCCCGGGCCAGGGTGATGACTCCGTCCAGCACGCCGTCGGTGATGCCGGGAATCCGGGCGTCCGCGGCGGTCTCCCCGTTCTCCAGTACGGCGACGCCGGTGATCTTGGCGGTCTCCGGCAGGGCCGGAGCGTCGGTGACGTCGGCGATGATCTGGCTGGCGGCCCGGGAGGTGTTCTCCAGCGTCACCGTGTAGGTGGCGGTGTAGGTGTCCCCGTTGCGGACCACGTCAACACCGTCCTTACGCACCGAGAACTTCGGGTTGGTGGGCACGTCGCCGCAGTCCTCGGCGGTGTCGGTGACCTCGCCGGAGGTGACGGTGGCGGTGTTGTGGATGGCGTTGCCGTCGGTGGCGGCCTGCGCGCTGCACTGGCCGTCGCCGACGCCGGGGACGCCGGTGTCGGGCGCGGTCACGTTCAGCACCACGGTGTAGGTGTGGGTGGCGCCGGCCGGCAGGGTTGCGCCGTCGACCACGGTCACGGGCCCGGCCTCCTGGGTGAGCGCGTCCTCAAGGGCGCCGCCGGTGACGGTGATGGAGTTCAGCGTGGTGCCCTCGGGGACGGTCGGGGTGTCCACCAGGTCATAGGTGAGGCCCTGCACCTGCGAGGGGTTGGTGACGCTCACCTCGTAGGTGACGTCCCAGGTCTCGCCGGTCCAGTTGCCGTCGGCGTCCAGGTGCTTGGTGGTGCCCGTGAAGGTCTTGTTCACGCCGGCGTGCGGGACGACGTCGTTGGTGACCGTGGCGGCCACGGCGGCGTCAGCCCCGGCGGGCAGGGTGAAGGTGACCGCTCCGGGGGTGGAGGTGTCGGCGTCAGCGCCCTCGACCGCGTAGGTCATGGGGTCGCTCCAGGTGAAGGAGCCGTCCGTGGGCGCGGCGAGGGCGTCGTCCCCGGGGGCCGCCTCGGTAAGGGTGCAGGTGGCGCCCACGGGCACGCCCTCCACGGCGACGGCGGTGCCGTCGGCGGGCAGGGTGAGGGTGCCGGTGAAGGTGTCCTGGCCGGCGGTGCAGGTGTAGTCAACCGTGTATCCCTCACCGGTGGCGCCGTCGGTGGCCCCGGAGATGGCCTTGTTGACGGTGAAGCCGGTGGCCAGGAGGCGCTGCGCGGCGGCGTTGGTGACCTCCGCGGTGGAGGTGGCCTCCCGGGCGATGGTCTGCGCCTGGGTGACGGTGCCGTAATCGCCGTCGAGCTCGGGGTCGGTCCACTGGTAGGACGGGTCGCCGCCCACCGGGGTGGTCGGGCGGCCGGTCTCAGTGACCGTGCAGTCGGAGCCGACCAGGATCTGCGCGTAGTCGCCGGTCAGGGTGGCGGTGCCGGCGCCGGTGACCCGCCAGGTGCCCGCGTTGCCGGTGCCGTCCGGGGCGGTGCAGGACCAGGTGCCCGCGTAGGTGTTGGCGGCGGCGGCGGTGACGCCGTCGAGCCCTTCGACGAGCTTGTTGATGGCCAGGGCGCCGTAGATGCGCTGGGTGGAGTTGGTTACCCGCAGCACCGGGTCGGAGTCCTGGGCGATGCCCGTCAGCGTGTTGCCGTCGGTGAAGGCCTGCCCGTCCGCGGAGACGTCGTAGGCGGGGTTGTTCCACGCGTAGGAGACGTCCTTCAGCCCGGAGGCGTCGATGGGCGTGTCCTCGGTGAGGGTGCAGTCGGCGCCCGCGTACACGGTGGCGCCGGTGGCGCCCGCGGCGATAGTGGTCGAGCCGCCGGCGGCGGGAAGCTCCCAGCGTCCGCCGACCTCGCTGCCGTCCGCCTGGGTGCAGGACCAGCCGCCGTGCACGGTGGCGCCGTCGTTCAGGGCGCCGTCGATGCCGGCGTAGGCCTTGGTGACGGTGAGCGGCTGGGCGGCGCGCTCGGCGTCGTTGGTGACGGTGAGCGTGTTCGCGGCGGCGTCCGCCCCGATGGTGACCGGGTCGGAGACGGTCGGCTCGGCCCAGCGGTAGGAGATGTCCTTCAACTGGTCCTGGGTAGGCGCCTCCTCGGTGGCGGAGCAGACGGTGCCCAGCGGCAGGCCGTCCTCCGGCAGGCCGTCGATGGTGGCTGCGCCGGCGCCGTCGGCGGTCCAGGTCAGGCTCCAGTCCTGGCTGGTGCCCTGGGCGTCGTCGTAGTGGCAGGCGATGTCGCCGGAGAAGGAGTCGTCCACGACGACACCGTCGGACAGGCCGTCCCCGTATGCCTTGTTCAGGCTCAGGGAGGAGGTGACGCGGCGGATCGTGTTGGTGGCGGCCACCTCCACGGTCTCACCCTTGGTGACGGTGACCTCGTCGGGGAACACCGTGACCATGTCCCAGGCGTAGGAGGAGTCCTTGAGCTGGTCCTGGGTGGGGGTGACCTCACTGATGGCGCAGGTCCAGCCGGCCGGGATCTCCCGGTCGAAGGCGACGCCGGTATCGCCGTCCGCCACGGTGGCGGTGGCGGTGAGCTCGCCGTCAACGCCGGGTGCGGTGCAGGTGGCGTTCAGGGTGAAGGTCTGGCCGTCCTTGAGGCCGTCCGTCTCCCCGATGACCGTCTTTGCGGCGGTCAGGGAGCCCATGTCCCGGTTCACGGTGTTGGTGACGGTCATGGCGGCGGTGCCGTCCGCCGTCACGGTGGCGGCGTCATACGTGGGTTCGCCCCAGGAGAAGGAGGGGTCGGTGTCCGGGGCGCCGGAGGCGTCCAGGTCCTCGGTGGGCGTGCAGGTGGAGTCGACGAAGGGGGCCTCGTCGCCGTCGTAGGTGATGGCGGCCTTGCCTGCGCCATCCACGCTCCAGGTGCCGGTCACGTCGGCGTCACCCTCATGGGTGCAGGTGAAGGTGCCGGAGTAGGTGTTGTCGGCGCCGAACTGGGTGGCCAGCTCTCCGGAGAGCACCTTGCTCAGGTTCACGTCGGCGCGCACGCGCTCAATGGTGTTGGTGACGGTGACGGTGCCGGAGGAGGCGTCCTCACTAGTGACGGTGACCGGGTCGGTGATGGTGGGCGCGCCCCAGGCGTAGGAGCCGTCTGCCAGGCCGCCGCTGATGGTGCCCTCGGTGACCGTGCAGGTCTGGCCGAGCGGGATGTCACCGACCGTGACGGTCTCGCCGTCGGCGAGGGAACCGGAGTAGGCCTGGGCGCCGTCACAGGTGACGGTGACGGGGAAGAGCTTCTCCCCGGCGCCGGCGAAGCCATTGGCCTTGTTGGGCTCCGCGACAGTCTTGGTGACCTGGATGGAGCCGTAGCGCTCGCTCATGGTGTTGGTGGCGGCCACGGCCACACCCGCGTCCTCGCCGCCGGGCATGGTGAAGGTGATGCTCGCGCCGTCCGCGGACACACTCGCCCCACTCGACGGCGTGGCGGTCATGGATGTGCCGTCTCCGTCCCAGCGGTAGGGGTCGATGGCGGCGGGGAGGGCGTCCGTGCTCTCAGTGACCGTGCAGGACGAGCCCTCGGGGATGCCGGTGATGGGCTCGGTTACCTGGCCGGCCCGCACGGTGGCGGTGCCGCTGATGGCCTCGCCGCTGAGCGGCGTGCAGGTGTAGTTGAAGGTGAAGTCGGTGTCCTGGAAGCCAGTGCCGGCCTCGGCGCCCTCCACGCTCTTGGTGATGGTCAGCCCGCCGGTGGTGCGGGCGACGACGTTGGTGACGTCCACGTTGCCGGTGCGGGTGCCCGGGTCAATGGTGACCGGGCCGGAGGTGGTGCCGGCGGTGGAGAACACGTAGGAGGGGTCGGCGGCGTTGGGGGCGCCGGGGTCGTCCTCGGTGACCGTGCAGGTGGAGCCCAGCAGCACGGCGGCGCTGGTTCCGTTAGCGGTGGCGGGCCCGGAGGTGACGTTCAGCGTGGCGGCGCCGGAGCCGGTCACCGACCAGGTGCCGGTGGCGTCGTCGTCGCCGGGGTGGCTGCAGGTCCAGGTGCCGGTGTAGGTGTTGTCAGCGCCCTGGCCGTCCAGGTCGGTCAGCTGCTTGGTGATGGTGAAGTCGCCGTAGTCGCGCTGCCAGGTGTTGGTGACGGTGACCTGTTCGGTGCGGTCGCCCTGGACGGTGACGGTCTGGTCATCGGGGCCGGCGTTCCACTTGTAGGAGGCGTCGGTCAGGCCCTCGGAGCCGGTGGGCGCCGTCTCGCTGACGGTGCAGTTGGCGCCGGCGGCAATGTACGGCGTGGTGCCGGTGGCGGTGGAGCCGGTGGCCGACAGGTCAAAGGTGCCGGTGTATTTCTCGGTCTCGCCCTGGGCGGGTGCGTCACAGGTGACGGTGACCGGGAAGGTCGTGCCCGCGGTCACGGGACCGGCATCGGGCTCGACGTTCTTGGTGACAGCCACCTTGCCCCAGGCGGCCTCGGTCGGGTTGACGACGGTGACGGTCTTGCCGCCGTCGGCCGCGCTGACCATGGTGCCCTCGGCGGCGTCGAGGCCCTCGTAGCTGGGGGCGCCCCAGTCGTAGGCGTCGGCGAGCAGGTCCTCGTTCAGGGAGGCGGCGGGCTCGGAGACGGTGCACAGGGCGCCGCGGGGTACCTGCACGGTGCTGGTGGCGCCGTTGGCGACGTTCACTGTGCCGGCGTAGTCGGCACCGCAGTCGTAGTCGATGGCGAAGGTGGCGTCACCGCCGTTGTAGCCCTCGCCGTCCACGCGCTTGGCGAGGTTCAGGTCGACCAGCACGCGCTTGTAGGTGTTGGTGACGGTGATGGAGTCGAAGCTGTCCTTGCCGGCGGTGACGCTGGAGTTGTCGAAGCTGCCGGAGCCGGTCCACTCGTAGGAGGAGTCCTTGAAGTCGCCGTCCGCGGTCTCGGGGGCCGCCTCGGAGAAGGAGCAGGTGGTGCCGGCGGGGACGGTGAGCTTCGCGGGGGTTCCGGTGGAGACGTCCAGCGTGCCGGAGCCGCCGTCGCCGTCGCAGGTGTATGAGACCGCGAAGGTGCGGTCGGGCGAGCCGGTCCAGCCACCCGCGGCGGTCTCGTCTTCCGGCTCGACGACCTTGTTGACGTTGATGGTGCCGGTGTGGCGGACGATGGTGTTGGTGACGTTCACCTGGCCCGCGGCCGGAGCGGTGGGAACCACGACCGACGAGTTGTCGATGCGGGGGGTGGTCCACTCGTAGGAGTCGTCCCTGAGGTCGCCGCTGGGGGCGTCCTCGGTGATGGCGCAGCTGGCACCCACGGGCAGGCCGGAGATGACGGCGGGCTTGGAAGTGGTGGCGGACCAGGTGCCGGTGAAGTCCCGGCCGTTGGCGCTGCCGCAGTCGTAGGTGCCCGTGAAGGTCTTGTCCTGATCGGTCAGGCCGCCGTCGGGATCGGAGACGGCCTTGTTGATCTGGATGGAGCCGGTCTTGAAGGTGTTGGTGACGGTGCAGGTGACACGCTGGTTGGGAGCGAGGGTGACCTGGGAGTCGGTGACGGAGACGGCGTCGCCGTTCTGGTTCACGCATTGCCAGTCTCCCTGCTGGGAGAAGCCCTCGACGTTGCCGGTGGTGGCCTCAGACAGGGTGTAGGTGCCCGAGCGGGTCCACTGGCCCGTCACGGAATCCTCGCCGGACAGGCCGGAGATGATCCGGTAGGGGAAGGCGGCGCCCTCCTCGGAGGCCTGGGTGGGGGTGGCCGTCAGGGTCCAGTTCTTCTCGCTGACGGCCGGGAAGGTCATGCCGTCGATTTCCTTGACCAGGGTGAGCTGGGAGCGGCCGACGTACTCGTTGTGCCAGGTACAGGTGATGGCGGTGTTCTCTTTGGTGTCCGCCAGCTCTGAGCTGGACAGGTTCAGCGTGCCCTCGGACAGGTTGACGGCGGAGTCGGTGAGCACCTCACCGTTACGGTTCATCAGGGGCTGCTTATCGCCGTTGGTGATACAGGTGACCCCGGTCAGGCGCCAGCCGGAGCTTGTCTCCGTAACCGTGTTGGCGTCCTTCTCCTTAACAATGGCCTGGTCGTCCGGAGCCAGCAGCTCGTATGGCTTAGCGCCGGTGGCGGTACCCGCCTCGCCCCAGCCGCTGGGCTTCAGGGGGTTGATGTCGCCCCAGTCAGCGAGTGCCGTGGATCCTTCGGCGGAGACGTTCTCGTACTCGAAGGTGGGGATGGTGGTCGAGTTCTCCAGCGAGGGGTCTGTCGTGACGTCCTTGTTGAAGGTGACGGCACGGACCTGCTCCAGTGAGCCGTACAGGCAGCCGTAGGTCTCGGTGCCCTCCTTGGTAATGAAGGTCCGTTCAATCGGGCTGTCGGCTAGGCTCGCGTTACACGATGAATCGCTGCCATTATTTACGAATCCCCATAGCTTCAGCTTGTAGGTAATACCGTCCTGCTCGTACCCCTTAGAATCCGGCAGGGCAGGGTCGATCTCAAGGATGTCATCCTCGCAGGAGCGGCCGAACGCGTCATAGATGGCGCCGCGCACACCGTTCGTCGCCTCGCCAGCCACCTCGCCATCGCCGTCGGGGAAGGAGATGAGGCCACCCGCACGGCCGTGCCGACCGTAGGCGTAGTGGTAAGGGCCGTTCCAGTTCCAGACGTACTGCCGTCCGTTCCAGTACCACGCCCCCGTGGAACGGAGCCCTATGCCGCCATTCACGTCATAGGCGTACTGTCCGGTACCGTCCGCGTTGTAGCTGCCGTCCTGGTTGAAGGTGGAGCGGCAGGTGTTAGGAGTCTCTGTAAGGGTCCAGGGGAAGGAGGACTTGATCGCGTCACCAAGGGTCAGGTCCATGGTGCCGGAGACCTCCGTAGGGGTCACGGTACCGAGCTGGACTACGGGGTTGTTCCCGTGGCGCATGGTGGCCACCAGGAAGGGGTGGCCGGCAGTGACTTCTTCCGTAAGCTCAGGCTTCAGCCCGACATTACTTTGAGTGCTCGCGGTAAAGTATGTTGGACACCGCCCGCCTATGGGAAAGCTGTACCCAAAAGACGCGTATGAGCCAGAGTTCACCACCGACGTGGAGTACACGCCAGCGTTGGCATTCACGCCGTTCGGCGAGTACCGCACACAAGCATTGTCGTACGCCGACCTGGGAGTCGGGAAGGAGTTCGTGGTGACATCGCGCTGCACCGCGGTGGCCGTGCCCAGGCGGACCACGACCTCAGCCGCCTGGGCGGCAGGCTGGATAGGTAGCACTACGCCGCCGATCAGGGCACTGGCGAAGAGAGATAGGACGGTGACTACCGCTGTGGCTCTGGAGCGCGAAACCGCCCGCGTCCGGCGGGATGGTGCGGCGTGACGCATTTAACGACTTCCCCGTATGTGTTGGAACAACAAAATCGCTTTCAACCGAAAGCATCCACACGCAATCCCCTGCGAGCGGTTTTTACACAGTACCTCGCCGCACCGGCACCTGACTCACGATTGACAGTCTATGCAGCAACATTTTAACCACAGTCTAGGCAAGGCGCATGTGAGCGCAACGCTCCGGCTACGATCCGCGACCAAAGCCGCATAGGCCGCACCTCATTCAGAAAACGTCACACGACAAAACGGGCTCATCTGGTTAGGTTGTGGTTGCCTGGTGGTGGTCGCTGTGGTGGTGCTGGCGGGTCCGGGATCGTCAGGATGCTGCGCGGAGCGTCGTCGTCGGGGTCGCTGTCGGCATGGCGGGACCCGGGGTCGTCAGGCTGGCGCGCGGGCGGTGGCTGCCGGCGGTTGAGGGCTGCTGTGGCGTGACGGAGCGTCCGCTAGATGCCAGGCTGGGCGCGGGGACTGTCCCTTCTCGGGTTGTGTGCACGCCGTGGCGCCCGGAGCGCCCGGGGCGGGTGGGTAGGCCACCGGCCCCAGGGCGCACGGGCGGTTTACCGTGCCCCTCACCGCTGGTAGCGCGCCGGGCCTTTTGCAACGCCACTTCGGCGTCAGCAACGCTAGTTGCCCGCCTGCTGTATACCTTGCAGCCCTTCAGCAGGCCGTTAACCGGCGTTGTTAACCCCGAAGTGGCGTAGCAGGCCACCGCAGCACACAGCCACGCAGCCACACAGCAGAATCGCTCTTCCGGTTGGCGGGTGTGGTGTTGAGAGACTGGCCGCGGAGTGGCAGCCGTACTCGGGCCGACGGTCGTGCTCGAGCACGGGAGCACAGCCCCAGACTCGCAAGGCCGCGCTAGGAAAGCTGTTGTCAGGCACGTTAGGGCGTGCTCGGGCTCGGGAGGCTGCTGCCGGTGGGCGCCGATGTACCCAATAGGTCCTCACCCAACCAGGTACGTTCTCGGGCCGAGGCGGACTCGCTTCGGCGGGGTCGTGCGCGGGGCTGCGGGTCCGGCCGTGTTGGCGGCCCCGGGCGAATCGTAGAAATCATTGAGACTACGCGGCTTCCTAACCGGGGGGACAACCGCCGACGGCACCGGCCAGCGATCCCGCGGTTCCAACGATCCCAGCGGTTACAGCGATTCTGCCACCGACCCCAGGTGCTGCGGGGAGGCGTGCCCATGCGCGCAGGCCACAGCAGACCAGTGCCACACACCAGGCTCAACGGGGAGGCACGCACCGCTGCGGGGGCGCGGACCGGGCCGGCTCGCCCGTGCGCCCCGCGCGACGCTTCGGCACGTCCCGAGACGGTTCGTACCTTTCGGTGACGGTTCGTCACTTCGCATGACGGTTCGTACCTTTGCACCGACGATTCGTACCTGGTGGTGACGGTTCGTACGGTAGGGGTACTGTGCTGTCTCCACACTTCTGGGACGGTTGAGTCTCATGACTTCTG
>NZ_PIZC01000006.1:12177-29979 GCF_019325145.1 Actinomyces sp. 594 | reverse complement strand
ATACGCGGGTCAACAGGATCATTACTCACCGGCCCATCACAGCCGAACTGTCACCACCAATAACCCCCGAACTGTCACCGATGTCCTGAGACATAACACCGACACGGCTGGCACCCTTCGTGCCGAATCTGGACATTCCGCTGCGGCCTGCACCCGGGATCGGCCCACCACACCCTCATACCGAAAGCGCCACGTGATTCCCACCGGTCTCGGCATGTAACAAGTGCCGGTCTCGGCGAAAGAGGGGAGGGTCAGGCGCCGGTGAGGGCGCGCAGGGACTCGTCCATCTGCGCGGGAGTCAGCAGGCCCACGTGCACCTGCTGTACCACGCCGTCGGCACCGATGAAGAAGTGGGAGGGCACGCCCATGATCCCGTAGGCGGCGGAGATCGCCTGGTTGCGGTCAGGCACCTGGGTGAACTCGTTGCCCACACGCTCGGAGTAGGCACTCACCGCGGCGGCGTCCTCCCCCACATAAACCACGATCACCTCCACGTCGTCGCCGTATGCGGCGGCCGCCGCCTGCACATCGGGCATCTCGGTGCGGCAGCCCGTGCACCAGGTGGCCACGAACATCAGCCACACCGGCCGCCCCTCCGTGGCCTGCGGATCCAGCGCCACCTCCTGGGAGTCGAGGTCCGCGGCGGTGAAGGCGGGCGCCGTCTGCCCCGCCACCGGGGCGGTGCTCGCCCCCGCCACGTCCACCTCGGTGACTACTGCGATCTCCGCCTGGGCCGGCCCGGCATCCTCGGGCCCCACCGCCCACCAGGCGGCGATGGCAATGGCGAAGGCCGCCACGATCACCACGGCCACCTGCCCGAAGTGGGAGCCGCGGACGCCGGCGCGCCAGGCCGGCTCGCCGGGGACACCGCCCCGGGCACTGGGATCGGCGTCGGGCCGGTCACCGGCGTCGGCGGAGGCCTCTTCCGGCAGCTCGTCACTCATGTCGTCACGCATAGGAGTGCAGTCCTCCGAAGAACAGGTTGCCCAGGTAGGTGAACAGGACGGCGGCGAATCCGAGGATCAGCAGCCAGGCGGCGCGGTTGCCCCGCCAGCCGCGCGTCACGCGGGCGTGCAGGTAGGCGCCGTAGATGAGCCAGGTGACCAGGGCCGCGGTCTCCTTGGGGTCCCAGCCCCAGTAGCGCCCCCAGGCGACATTCCCCCACAGCGCCCCCAGAATCAGCATGAGCGTGAGCATGGGGAAGGTGACCACGGTGGCCCGGTAGGCCAGGTCGTCCAGCACCTCCTGGCGGGGCCAGCCCCGCCAGCGCACGTGCGGGGCCAGCAGGTACATGACCGCGGCGGCGAAGGAGACCACTGCGGCCCCGTATCCCAGCGAGGCGGTGAACACGTGCAGCGTCAGCAGCGGAGAGTTCTGCAGCGCCGGCATGAGCGGGCTCGGCTGGTAGGACAGGGTGGAGGCGTAAATCAGCATCGCCAGGATCACCGGCAGCACGATGATTGACACGGTGCGCACCCGGTAGCGCCACTCGAAGACCACCTGCGCCAGCATCATGCCCCAGGCAAAGCAGATGGCGAACTCGTAGTGGTTGGAGAAGGGGGCGTGCCCGGTGGCGATGGCACGGGCGATCAGCGAACCCGTCAGCAGCAGCAGGCCCAGCTGAGTCGACTTAGCCGCCCACCAGGTGATGGTGAAGCGCTTGATCGGGGCTCGCTGAACCCCGCCGGTCACCTCCACGGTGCGCTCACCGTCGCCGGTGTCGACGACGACGCTCACCCCCGCCCCTCCCGCCGGGGCCGCGACGGCGGCCCGGGACATGCGGGCGGAGAAGAATGCACCCAGGTAGGCGATGGTGGAGATCACCACCAGGGCGGTGGTGATCAGCAGCAGGGCCTGGGAGTACTCAAGCATCGGCGTCGGTCCTTTCCGCGTGCTGGGTCATCTGTCCGCTCAGGCTGACGGACATGTCGGTGAAGAAGGCACTGAATCCGTAGTCGCGGCGGTCGGGGGAGGCCAGCTGCACCAGGGCGCCGTCGTCGGCCTCGGTCACCCGCACCCAGATGCGCCGGTGCCGGAAGAACATGGTCATGCACACGCCGATCGCCAGTAGGCCGAAGCCGACCCAGACGATCGGGGCACCGGGGTCGCGGCGCACGATCATGCCGGTGAACTGCTGCTCCCGCTCAAAGGTCAGGGTGTAGTCCCCCACCGCCGTCGGCGCACCCTGGTCCAGGATGGCCTGCGCACTGGGCGTGGTGGCGTCGCCGTCGTACAGCTCGACGCGCACCTGGCCGGGCTCGATGCCGGTGCCCACCTGCCCGGAGGCGGCCTCGACCACGTACAGCACCGGGCCGTCGGGCAGGGTGGTGTGGCCGTAGTTGAAGATCTTGTCCGAGGTGGTCCACTCCAGAGCGACGCCGTCGTGGAGGATCTCCGTCCCAGAGGCGTCGGCCACGCGCATGACGGCGGATACCCCGAAGTAGGACTGGTGGAACATGACGCCGTGGTAGCTCAGCGGGGTGTTGACCCGTACCTGCTGGGAAGCGACCTGCTGGCCGGCGTCCAGCAGGGTCAGGTCGGCGACGTAGTCCTTCGGCGAGCCGTCCTCGTAGTAGGTGTCCTGGAAGCTGTTGGCCTGCGCCGTCAGGGCGGTGCCGTGGCCCACGTCCTTGGGGTAGCCGACGGTCAGGGTGAACTGCTGGTCGCGGAAGCCGGTCAGGGAGGAGACCACGAACCCGGCCATGACCACCACGAAGGCGAGGTGGGCGAACACCGTGCCGAAGGGCGCCCAGTAGTTGCGGTCCAGGTAGGCGTTGAGGCCGGGACCGCGCTCGTCCACGATCACGCGCATGCGGCGCCGACGGGCGTCCTTGCACACGATCGCGAAGGCGTCCGCGGCGCTGAGCGGCGCGGTGAAGTGGGAGCGCAGCCGGGCCCGGTCGAAGAAGCGGGCGGTCACCCGGGTGCGCGGGTGCCGGTAGGCCCGCCAGATGACCGGCAGGCGATGCACCGTGCAGGCGAGGATAGAGGCGGCCAGCAGCCCCATCACCACCAGGAACGGCACCGAGGTGAACATGTTGAACGCGCCCAGCGTGCGCAGAATGCCGGTCCAGCCGCCGAACACCGGCCGCACCTGCTCCAGCCACTGCTCGGTGGCCTGGGCATCCCCCCGGGCGGAGTCGGGCATCTGCGGGAAGATCGCGCCCAGCAGCCCCAGCAGGCCGGCCAGCAGAATCAGCACCAGGCCCACGGTCTTGTTGTAGAAGAAGGCGTAGACCTGCCGGAGCACCTGGCCCAGGGGCAGCGCGGCCTGGTCGTCCAGGCCGTCCACGGCCCCGGAGCTGCGCGGCGCCCCGGCGGTACGCGGCTCCGGGGGCAGCGTCTTGGTCTGTTTCACCGTCAGTGCCTCCTTACTTATAGTCCCAGCGAGGGAATCAGCGCGGACAGCCGGGTCAGCAGGCCGCTGACCATAAGCAGCCCGACGACGACGAGCACGCCCCCGCTGGCCAGGGACACGCCCACGTGGTGGCGGCGGAACCAGTCGAATCTCCGCGTCACCTGAGCCGACCCGAGGGCGACCGCGATGATCGGGATGCCCAGGCCCAGGCAGTACGCGGTCATCAGGGCGATGCCGGACCAGACCGTCGGGCTCGCCGTCGCCAGCGCGAGAATGCCCCCGAGGATCGGGCCGATACACGGGGTCCAACCCGCACCGAAGGCGATTCCCATCAGGGCGGCGCGCAGCGGCGACCCGGCGGCGTCGGCGGGGCCGGAGGCCCGTACCTGGGTGTCGAAGGGCCGCAGCGTCAGAATGCCCGCAACGTGCAGCCCCATCAGCACCAGGACCGCCCCGGCCACTATGCGCAAATGAACCACGTAGGGGCCCAGTGAGCGCCCAAGCAGCCCGAGCGCGGCCCACAGGGCGATGAAGACCACGGAGAAGCCGAGCACGAAGCTCAAGGAGTTCGCCAGGGCGGCGCGGCGGCGCACGGGGCCACTCCCGGCCCCCACCAGCTGCCCCACGAAGGCGGGCACGATCGGCAGGAAGCAGGGCGAGGCGAAGGAGACGAGGCCCGCCAGCAGGGCGACAGGAAGAGTCAGCTCCATCCGCTCACCCCGCGCTCGGCGTAGCCGTGGCCGAGCCCATGGTTCCCACATGACCCCGGACATTCGCGGCCATCTCCGAGTCTGGGGCTAGCTGAAGCACCTTCTCCCAGCACTGATTCGCCCGGTCGGCGTCGGGAGGGGTGCGGGCCATGTACAGGAAGCCGAGGTTGTACCAGGGTTCGGCCACGTCCGGGTCGATCTCGGCGGCGCGCAGCCAGTGCGCCTCCGCCTGCTCGTACTGGTTGGACTGGTACTCCGCCACGCCGATGGTCAGCAGCGCGTCCAGGTTGTCGGGGTCGACGTCGAGGATCTGCTGCAACCAGGTAATGGAGTCCTGGTACAGGGCCGCCTTGAGGTACATGACGCCCAGCTCCTGGCGGGACTGCGCATCCGCGGGATCCGCCTGCGCCTGCGCCTGGAGCTCCGCCTCCCGCTCGGTGTCCACCGGCTCGGCCTCATCCATGGCGGCGATGGCGCTCGCATCGGCGGTGGCCGCGATGGACGGGTGCCCCTCGGGCAGCGCCGTGTCGGCGGCATCGTCCTGTCCCGCCTGCTGCACGATGATGACGACGGCGGCAGCCAGCAGTGCCACGAGCACCAGGTTCAGGCGGGAGACGCCTCCGCGCGGCCGCGCCGTCGCGGAGGTGCGGCCGCGTACGGCCTTGACCGGCCGGGCGGGGGCAGCATCGTCGTCCTCCGCCAGCAGGTCCTCGACGTCGGCCGCGTCCTCACCGTCGTCCTCACCATCCTGCTCGTGCCCAATGCCGTCTTCAGGCGCAGGCTCGTCGGCGGGCTCGCCGTCCGGCGTCCTGCGTGCCGCGGCCGCGGCGGCGTCGGCGGCCTTGCCCGCGCGCCCGGCCTCAGGGTCGGCCTCGAGGTCGGCCTCGAGGTCGGCCAACTGCGCGGCCGCCCATCCCTTCAGCCCTTCCGGGGCGGTGGCCAGGAAGGCGGCAAGTTCCTCCCGATTCGGCTCACCGCTGGTCTCCTGTGCTCGCGATTCCTCGTTCCCCTGCGCTTGACGCATACCGCTCTTGTACCCCGTCAGTCGCCGGTGTCAGGCAGGTGCTGCTCGGGGATGGCCGGCCCGATCCCGTTGTCCACCTCGACTCCGCGCAGCGCCAACTGCCCGGAGCGGGCCCAGTCGGTCGCCTGGTTGAGGATGGAGATCGAGTAGGCGGGTGCGTGGAAGCCGCGGCCGTTCTCCGAGAAGGAGTAGTCGATCACGAACTGTGCCTTGCGCTGGTAGTCGCGGGCCGTGGCCAGCTCGTCCGCCGACGCACTGCCGTCCTCATCCGCCGCCGTGATATCGGTGATCAGCGCATCCAGGGCGGTGAAGGATACGTTCAGCGAACCCTGCCAGCGGGTCTGGATGACCTCTACCCGCTCGCGCATCTGCGCCGCCGTGGAGTGGTGGCAGGTCAGGCAGGAGGCGTTAATGCTCTCGTCACTGACCATCGGGCTCATGATCTGGTGGTTGGAGACCTTGGCGGCACCCTCCCGACTGTAGGCCATGTGGCAGTCGGCACAGGTCACGCCATTTTCGGCATGGATACCCTGGGCCCAGGTCTCGAAGTCTGGGTGCTGCGCCTTGAGCACCTCGGCACCGGACTCCTCGTGAGTGAAGTCGGTCCAGCCGACCTCGTCGTAGTAGTCCATGGCGTCGTATACGGTCAGGCCCTTGTCCCACGGGAAGGTCAGCGTCTTGGAATCGCCGGCGAAGTAGTACTCCACGTGGCACTGGGCGCAGACGTAGGAGCGCATCTCCTGGTTAGTAGCGTCCCGGTTGACGTCGTAGTCCGCGATGCCCTCGGCGGCCTTGGCCTTGCGGATGCCGTCGATGAAGGCGGGCCGGGTGATGGTCAGCTCCATGGTCTGCGGGTCGTGGCAGTCTATGCAGGCGATGGAGGAGGAGGTGTGCTCGTAGGCCTCGTCGTAGCTCATGGCGTTCATGGCGTGGAAGCCGGCCTCACGGTCGCCGTCGCCCAGCTCGTCGTAGACCTCCGGCATGGAGGCGTGACAGTTCAGGCAGGTGCCGGGCTGGTTGAAGCGCTCGTCGGTGCGCTCGGTGTAGCGCTGGTCCACCAGCGCCCACTCGTGCCCGCGCGGCTCGGTGTAGTCCACCGCGAAGGCGTAGCCGCGCCACATGCGCTGGGCACGGGTCTCGGACTCGATCCGGGAAATCGTGTGGTACTCGCGCGGATCCTCAGCGGTGGGGGTGACGGCGATGAAGTCACCGTCGGTGTCCTCGATGGTCTTGCGGTACTGCTCGTACTGGATGGGGAAGTTCTGGCCCCATATGGCCGGATCGTAGGTGGTGTCACTCAACTCGACCACCTCGGTGAAGGGGGACGCCGACTCCTGCTTGTGCTCGAAGATAGTCGTCAGCATCCAGGTCACGGCACCTGCCGCCACGGCGACTACCACCAGCACCAGGGCGGGCACCCACTTCTGCGCCCGCCCGGCCTTGCGCACACCGCCCGCCGCATCGGCCTTAGCGGCCTGTGCGGCGCCGTCCGCCCCGTCCAGGTCCGGATCCAGGTCCGCGTCCAGGCCGGGGTCCTCCATAGCGGCGTTGTCCCTCTCGGTACTCATGTCGCATCACCTCGTGTGCCCGACGCCGTCGTGACAGCGGATGCACGACACCGTCTCGTCTTTGTGGGTGGAACTGTTGGTGGCCTGGTCGACGAAGTCGCCATGGCAGTAGAGGCAGGCCGCCTCGGTGATCTCACGGTTGTGCTCGCGGATCTGGATGTTCTCCGGATAGTCCTGCAGCGTGAACTTCAGGGAGTGCCACAGGCCGTTGTCAGCCTTGTTGATGTACTTGTAGACGACGTTGTCATGCGGAAGGTGGCAGGAGTTGCAGGTGGCCACTTCATGGTGGCTGCCCCGCTGCCAGGCCTCGTACTGCTCATTCATCGCATGGCAGTTGGCGCAGGTGGCCGGATCATCACCGAGGTAGGCGACAACACCCGAGTAGTACACGGTGAAGCCGCCCACTCCCAGGACCGCGCCCAGCAGCGCCGCCAGGGCGATCCTGGTCCAGCCGGTGAACAGGCGCGTATAGCCGCGCCATAGCGTCCTGACGAGACGTACCACGCGGCACCCCCTCACGCTCCGGGAATGTCACGCCCCGTCCGTTGGGGACACGGACCGACAAGGGCTTCCTGACCGTATGAAGGATATCACACGGCGTCGTGAAACGTCAGGACTTACGCCCCAGCCTCCGGCCGGGGGCACGTAGCAGTCACGGCCGGCTAGCCATAGCCGACCAGTCAGTAGCGGGTGCGCACGCTGGCATGCCCGGCGATGCGCCGCACCACCCCGCGGGGCGCCACGCGCAGCAGTGCGTTGACACCCAGGTACCGCAGCGAGGGCGTGCAGATGACCTGGCCGCGGCGCACCGCCGCGAGCGCGGCCCGGGCCACATCGTCGGCCCGCAGCCAGGCGATCGGCGGCCAGGCCGCATCCATGCCGGCGCGGTCGTGGAACTCCGAGCGCGTCAGGCCAGGGTTCACCACCGTGGCCGTTACGCCGGTGCCGCGCAGCTCACTGGCCAGGCCCTCGGTGAAGGTGCGCACCCAGGCCTTGTGCGCCGCGTAGGTACCCATGGCGGTCAGCGCGGTCACGGAGGCGACGTTCAGGATGGCGCCGTGCCCGCGCGCGATCATCCCCGGCACGGCGGCGTGGGTCAGCTCCATCACGGCACCGACCATCACGCTCAGGGCCCGCCGCTCCTGGGCGATGTCACCTTCTGCGAAGGCCTGCCCGACGGCAAAGCCGGCGTTGTTGACCAGCAGGTCGATGGGCTGGGCGGCCACCTGCGCGGCGGTGTGCGGGGCATCCGGGCGGGCCGGACCCGCCGCGGGGTCGGCTGCGGGCGCTGCGACGCGCAGTCGCTCGGCGACGCGGCCAACATCATCGGCGACCGACAGGTCCGCGGCGATCACCTGCACGCCGACTCCCGCCGCCTGACTGATTTGCGCGGCAACCCGATCCAGCCGCGCGCGCGTGCGGGCCACCAGCACCAGGTCGTGGTGGGCCTCGGCGAGCTGCCAGGCCAGCTCCAGGCCGATTCCGCTGGTGGCGCCGGTGATGAGTGCGGTTCCCATGGGGCTGAGCCTAGCCGCGCCGCCCACCGCCCGCACTACGCGCACGGGCGCCGGGCGGGCGGCCGCGGTAGCCTGCCCGTATGCGCCTGGCTACCTGGAACGTGAACTCCGCCCGCACCCGCGTCGACCGGATCGTCGGTTTCCTTCAGCGCAGGGACGTAGACGTGCTGGCCATGCAGGAGATCAAGTGCCGCCCGGACCAGTTCCCCCGCGCGCCCTTCGAGGCGGCCGGCTACGAGCTGGCCGTGCACGGGCTGAACCAGTGGAACGGCGTGGCCATCGCCTCCCGGGTGGGGCTGGCGGACGTCGTTACCGCCTTCCCCGGGCAGCCCGGCTGGGCGGCGAAGGCGGGGGCCGAGCCGGTGGTGGAGGCGCGGGCTCTGGGCGCCACCGTCGGGGGCGGGGACGGCGAGCCGGTGCGGTTGTGGAGCCTGTACGTGCCCAACGGCCGCGAGCTGGCACACCCGCACTACCAGTACAAGCTGGCTTGGCTGGCGGCCCTGCGCGATGCTGCGGCAGGCTGGATGGCGGCGGATCCGGGCCAGGCGCTGGCACTGGTCGGCGACTGGAACGTGGCGCCGCGGGATGAGGACGTGTGGGATGTGAGCGTTTTCGAGGGCGCCACGCACGTGTCCGCGCCGGAGCGGGCTGCTCTGGCGGCGTTGGAGGCTACCGGCCTGACCGAGGTCACGCGCGAGCGCGTCACCAACTACACCTACTGGGACTACCAGCAGCTGCGCTTCCCCCGCAACGAGGGCATGCGCATCGATTTCGTCTACGGCTCGGCCGCCTTCGCGGCGCGCGTGCGCGATGCCGCCATCGAGCGCGACGAGCGCAAGGGCAAGGGACCGAGCGATCACGTGCCCGTCATCGTCGACCTCGACTGACCGGGATGGCCCGGGGTCCGCCCCGCGTCGGCCTTCCCACGGCGCGCCACGGCGCGCTAGTGCGAGTGACGCACGCTTAGCCATCGGTGCGCGTCACAAGAACCGCGAAATTCTGCGGTTTCACTAAGCGCGCCGGAAACGGCGAAGGGCTCCAGCGTGCGCCGGGTCGTTCGCCGCACGTGGGAGCGTCGGCGCCGCGAGTCGGGCAATTTCAAAAATGGCTGTTTTTCAAGGAAAAGTCCCGATTGAGGTAATTGGGGCGACCGGCTGAGCGTGCGCGGCCGCGATGCCCGAGTCATAGGGCGAGTAGCTGGGCGCTGAGCGCGGGCCAGTTCTCCCGGTGCACGGCACTGAAGGGGCGCGCGCCCAGGAATACCGCTTGGCGGCGGGCGACCGGGTCTATCCAGATGAATGAGCCGGACTGGCCGAAGTGGCCGAAGGTCTCGGGGCTGTTCGTCGGGGCGGTCCAGTGCGGCTGCTTGGCGCCGCGAATCTCCAGGCCAAGGCCGAATTCGTTTGCGGCCTGGCGTCCGTATCCGGGCAGTACGCCCGGCAGGCCGGGGTGGACGGGGCGGCGTGCGGCTGCGGCAAGAGCGGGCGAGACGAGGGTTGGGGCTGCGAGCTCGCGGGCGAAGGCGGCCAGGTCGGCGGCGCTGCCCGTCCCCGAGTATGCGGGCGAGCCGGGGATGCGGACACTCGCCATGCCGAGGGGTTCGAGGACGCTGGTCTCAACCCACTCCTCAAGCGGGGTGGCGGTCGCCTCCTCCAGGCACCGACCTAGGACTTCGAAGCCGCGGTTGGAGTAGATGCGGCGGTGGCGCGGCGGCGCCAGGACGGCATCGGAGTCGAAGGCGATGCCGGAGGCGTGGGCGAGCAGGTCACGGATGGTGGCGCCGGGCAGGCCGGGCGCAGCCGAGGCGCCGAGGTCCAGCAGGTGCCGGTCGGCGGCGACCAGGACGCTCCAGGCGACGATTGGCTTGGTCAGCGAGGCAAGTGGAAATACGGCGCGAGCATCGCCCACCTCGGCCAGGGTGCGGAAGCGGGGTCGTGTGCCGGGGGCTGCGGGGGCGCCGGTGCCCGCGTCCGTGCGGTGTTCATCGGCGATGAGCGCGAGGGGGAAGTCGAAAGCCGTTACGGCAGGGAGGGCCTCCGGCCCGACCGGGGCGGGCACGGCGCCAAACCCAGCAGGGAGGGCCCCCGGCCCGGACGTGGTCGGCACGGCTCCTCCTCAGTGCAGGCAGAGCAGTTGCTCGTGGAGGACATCCAGTACGGGCGCTTGCGAGGCCGGGCCGCCGCCCAGGGCGCGGGCGATCTGGGTGGTGAAGGAGTCGACGCGGTTGTTGGTGTCACGCAGGTCGTAGTACTGCTGGACCTCGGCGTCGTAAGCGGCCAGGGCGTCGACGTGGGCGTCGAGGTCGGGGTAGGTGTCCACGGAGGTGACGATCTCGCGGGGCAGGCGCGGCTTGTATTGCGGTTCCTGGGCGGGGTGGCCCACCAGCAGTCCGAGCAGCGGGTAGGTGCGCTTGGGCAGGCCCAGGGCGGTGATGACACGGCGCACGTCGCCGATGATGGAACCGAGGTAGACGGTGCCCAGGCCCAGGGACTCGGCCGCGACCACCATGTTCTGGGCGGCGATGACGGCGTCCTCAACGCCCTGGAGGAACAGGGCGGTGCGCTCGAGCGGCTCCAGGGAGGCACCGGCCCGCTCGCGGATGACGGCGTTGCGGTGCAGGTCCACCACGAACACGAACAGCTCCCCGCGCTCTCCACCCACGTAGGGCTGGCCGGAGGCGAGGTGAAGCTGCGCGCGCACCGCGGGGTCCTGGACCCGGATGACGGTTACCTGCTGCTGGAAGGAGGAGCTGGCGGCCTGACGGGCGACATCCAGCAGGGTGGACACCACGTCCTCGGCAACCGGCTCGGAGGTGTAGGCGCGGATGGTGCGGTGGGCCAGCTGGGTGGCGATTGTGGTGTTGGTGACTGGGGTGGTCAAGGGGGCGGTGAGGGCGTCAGTAGGTGCTGAGGCAGCGGCGCCAGTGGAGTCATTGGCAGGCGTGGTCGTCATGTCTCGACTCTAGCCCGGTCGGCCGGGTCGGCGCCGGGAGACTCGGGCGACAGCCACGAGCGGGGACGGCCCGGCGGCGGAGGCCTACCATTGGGCCGATGCCCTTCTACCACCGCCCGCGTCGCCCGTTGCGCCAGACGCTCCAGCCCCGCCCGAGCACGAGCGCACCCGATGCGGCGGATGTCGCGGGAGTGGGTTACGCCGTCGTCGACCTGGAGACCACGGGGCTGTCACCGGCGGCGGACTCGATTATCGAGATCGGCCTGGTTCTGGCGGGACCGGACGGGACGGTGGAGCGGACCTGGTCAACCCTGGTGAACCCGGGCGTCGGCGTCGATGTGGGGCCCACGCACATTCACGGGCTGGTGTCCGAGGATCTGATCGGGGCACCCGCGCTCGCTGACGTCGCCGACCTGCTGGTGCGCGACCTGGCGGGACGGGCGGTCGTGGCCCACAACGCGCGCTTTGACGTCGGCTTCCTCACCCAGGCGCTGGGCGGCTTGGACCGCCTGGAGCGCGGGGCGCGAGTGCCGCGGGTGTGCACCATGGAACTGGCGCGGCACTTCATGGCCACCCCGTCGCGGCGGCTGGTGACCTGCTGCGAGACCGCCGGGGTTCAGATTGGGCGGCACCACACGGCGCTCGACGACGCCCTGGCCAGTGCCGGGCTGCTGCGCCACTACATGGCGGTGGGGCGGGAGCGCGGCGAGGAGCCGGTGGCCTGGTCGCGCTCCCTGGCCGAGGCGGTGGTCTTCAATGGCTGGCGCTGGAGTGAGGCGTCGGCCCGCGCCCAGGAGGCGCGCCTGGTGCCGCGCCGCGGCGATGGCGTGCTGCGGCAGGTTGACGCCGGGCGGCTGTAGGACGTGGCAAACGCGCATTACGCATGTGGGCTAGCAGACCTGTGCGTAGTACATAGATTCTGATTTGTGATTTACTGCCGCGGGTTCGTATCCGCACGTCTCATCGAGAGGCTCCCTGATGTCTTCGATCCCCCTGGCAGCTCCCGGTTCGTCCTTTGGTTTGTTGCCTGGGGGCCGCGTGGAGTGGTGGGAGGTGTTGCGTGATCGTGTGACCGGCACGGCCTGGTTCGGACGCCTGTTGCGGTTTCGGGCGGCGTGTTCGTGGGTGGCGGCCGCGGTGGTGCTGGTGGCACTGATCGTGTCGCCGACGTTGCGGGCGGCCCTGGGCGCGTGGATCGGCTGCATGTGGCTGGTGCTGTGCTGGTTCGCCCTGGCGCGGGCGAAGAGCGTGTCTTGGGCGCTGGTGTCCGGGGTGCTGGCGGCGGCGATGCCGTGGGCGGGGGTCATCGCGGCAACGAGTACGTGGGTGTCGGGGTTGGCTGAGGTGTCGGTGAGCTCTACGGCCGCTTCGGTGGTGGTGGCCCCGTTGGTGGAGGAGGTGGGCAAGCTGGTGCCGCTGGCGGTGCTGGCAGTGGCGGCTCCGGGGCGGGCGCGGCGGCTGCTGGCGAGCGACTGGCTGGTGCTGGGCGTGGCCTGTGGCGCTGGGTTTGAGGCGGTTGAGGAGATGGCGCGTCGTGTTCTCATCTTGGAGGCGCAGCCGAGCCTGTTCGGTGCGCTGGGTATGTTGACGTGTTCCTATCAGGGTGTCGGCGACTTGGAGTGCTTGGGCGCGGCCACGTTCTCCCTCAGTCCGTTCTCAGGTCAGGCGGGGGAGTATCTGGTTTTCGCGGGGCACGCGATAGTGACCGGCCTGGTGGCCGGGACGGTGGGGTTGTCCGTAGCTGCGTGGCGCCGGTGCGCAGGCATGACCGGTCCGGGGCGCCTGGTGGCGCGGGCGGTGTGCGCGCTGGCGCCGTTGTGGGCGTTGTGGGTGGCGATGGTGGATCACGCCGGCCGCAACGCCAGTCAGTACGGTGCCTGGTCGAGTACCGGGGACCAGGCGCCGTGGTGGCCGGTGGGGGCCACTTCTGCTTTGACGCTGGGCGGTCACGGGCGCGGCTGGGTCCTGCTGGCCTTGTTGGGTGTGGCGTGGCTGTTGGACATGCGCACGCTGTGGGAGGGCGGCTACACGCTGTCGCTTGAGGGTGACGACGGCGGCGGGCGGTGGGGGCTGTGGCGGCTGCGGCTCATCAAGGCGCTGCGCTATGACCGCTGGCGGCCGCTGCGGGCGGTGCTGATCGATCTGGTAGCCACCGCGGGGATTGAGTGGCGGTGGGCCTACCTCACGCTGCTTGAGGCCGCCGACACCCGCCAACCAAGTTTGTTGGCGGTTGCGCCCGCGAGGCTGCGCGTGGGCCGGGAGGAGGCGGCGCGCGCGGTGCTGGACGCCGTGCCGCAGCGCTGGTGGGTGTGGCGGCTGGCGGGCGTGGGCTCCCTGGGGGTGGCCGTCGGCGTGGTGGCTCTCGCCCCGGTGCTGACCGCTGCCCTGGAGACGCAGTTGAGTAGCTCCGGGGTCTTGTGGTGGCTAGCGGGGATTCTCCACGCGCTGGGGGCCTGGTGGGAGGGCCTGAGCCTGGGGCAGAAGGCCGCGTTGTTGTTCTTTGTTGGGGCGGTGGTGATGCTCACCGGAGGTACGCTGGGGCTGGCCTTCGAGGTCGGCATGGGTGTTACCACTGCGCTCGGAGCGGCTCATGGCGCCGCTGACCTAATGCGTGACCCGTCCGGGACGGCACGCCGCTATGTATCCACCCACACGCCCGCTGAGGTGGTCTTGGACTTGGCCTTGGCGGCGCTGACCTTCGTGGGCGGTGGCGCGGTCAGTGGGATGGGCGGGCAGACCGCCCGCGGCGCCTACTGGGCCTCCCGGCAGGCCGCCCGTGAGGCCCGATACGAGTACTGGCTGTGGCACAATAACCGGGCCGCCTGGCGTAGTTACGTCAAGGAACGCAACCTAGCCGTGCGCCGGTACCTGGCCGATGAAACCGGTGCGGTAAAGCCCGGTTTGTTCGATCCGCGTGCCGGCAAGCACTACCCCGGCGTGCGCAAACCCGTGCGCGGGTCCAGTGAGGGCGGTGTCGGTACCTGGGGTAAGGGCCGGAACCACAGCCCCTCCTGGCGTTCGGCGACCTATGAGGAGCAGGTCACCGGTGTGCGCGTGGATGACTCCTACTTCGTGGGCGGCAAGGAGTTCGACGGATTCAGGGACGGCGTGCTCCTCGAGGCCAAGGGCGAGGGCCTGGCAAACCTCATGAACAAACCCTGGGGCGAACACGTTGTCGATGACGCGGTCGAGCAGGCGAGAGAACAGGTCGCGGCGGTGCGCTCCACCGGCACCAACACACCCATACACTGGCACATCGCCGAACAAGAGCTATACGACGTACTCCTAGACCTCCAGAAAGGAGGAGACTTCCCCTCCACAATAAAACTCTTCTTCACCCCACCCAACTACTACTAACAAATCCAAGTAGAGAGAGGAAAGGATAGACGCCATGAAATGGCGCCTTTCATTTAAAAGCCAGCGTCCGGGTCTGGACCAGCGTATGGATGAGTCGATCGCCAGGGCGTGGGAGTTCATGCAGGCCATCAAGCCGTATGACCCCACCTTCCACCGGTGGCGCAACACCGCCCGCACCAAGGCGCAGGCGGAGGCCAACCCCAACATCGAAACCCTCGACCAACTCCGCCAGTCCGTCTACGCAAGCGCCGACCCCGAACTCCCCGGCGCCATCAGATCATTCTTCAGCGGCGACATCGATGCCGACGGCAGCAGCCTCGGTCTCACACTGGGACTGATCTACCCCGACACCCACTCCATACGGCTTGAGACAGGTCGCACGCTCGGGGCGCGTATTGACGCCGACGAGGACTTCGCCGACTGGCTGATATACACCGGTGCCCGCATCATCAACCCCACCATCGGCGCACTACGCCGCCAAGGCGCCCCACTCAACCCCGACCCCGAACCCTACGACTACGTGCCCGGTTGGAAGATGTTCTTCCACCGCGACTCACCCCACTGGAACCAGGCCCACGCCCTAGCCAACAAAGCCGTGCCCGTAGCAGAAGGAGCCATCCTCACCTACGGCACCCCCGACACCTACACCCAAACCCTCAACCAATGGCCCCACCAGCAATGACCGGCGTGGCCGACGAGATGACCTAGACGAGATGACCCAATAGAACCGAATTGGGACTAAAACCCGACCAGGAACCCGTCGTCGTCAACTACTACTCCCCCAGCGGCGGCCAACAGTGCGGCGGCAACATCCTCAATGAGAACGCGTGCGGCAGCGCGCGCCTGCCGCACGCCGTCAGGCGGATCCTCGCGGTGGGCATCGGCAGGGTCCAAGGGCGTCCACACAATCTGGTAGGCGATTACGCCGTCGCGCGACCACGCCTCACCCCGCACAGCCAGCGGCACCTCCTCCGCCGCCTGCACGCGAATCTCGATCCCACCCCACTCGGGGTGCGCGTGCGCCACCTCCGCGACTACGCCGTATCCGTCGCGCAGCTCCTCCACGGGTGCGCCCGCCGCCCGAGCCCGGGCCTCCTCCTCCGCCTGCTCATGGCGGCGACGCTCGGCCGCCTGCCAGGCCGCATCCAGCACATCCTCACCGATGGTCTCAGAGAGCCTTACCAGCTCCTCATGCGGTATGGCAGCAAGGCCGGTCGGGCCCGCCGTCGGCTCCGCATGCAGCAGCAGGCGAGCACCCGGAGCGATCGGGGCCGCCACGGAGACGGCGCCATCAGGCGTGATCCACACCGGCGAGTACACGGTAAGGGTGGTGGACAGCTCGGGGTCGGGGACCACGAGTACTGGAACAGTACGACCACCGGCATCCTGCGGGTCGCCAGCCAGCCTCAGTCCTCCGGCCAGGCGGCGGGCCATCGCGCGTAAACGGGTCAGCGCAAGCAGTTCGGCGCCGGCGGGCTGGGCCAGCGGGAAGGCATCCGTAAGTGGATCAATACCCGCCAAGGCGGCCGGCAACGCACCGTCCCGCTGCGGCGGACAGTCCAGGATCATCACCTGGGCGACCCACTCGGGCAGCTCCAGAACACCCCGCAAGTCGGCGTCGGTGTCCCACGGCCCCTGCAGCTCGGCGCCGGGAGCCACCTGCAGGCGGGAGGCGCCCACCCAGCCGGCGTTCTCGTCCAGGGACAGGGCCAGGGCCTCAACCTCATCGACGGTCACGTCATCGGCTAGCAGCAGGAGGTGCTGCGCATCGGCGCGCCCCACTGGGAAGGAACCGACCGTGGACAGGGCAGCACTGGGCAGGGTAGTGGCCAAGTCGGTGCCCGCGGCGTAGAAGTCCGCCAGCACCGGGACGGGCTGCTCCTGGTCGGCGGAGCGGTTCGGCTTACTCATGCGCCCGGCCCCTCGGAGACGGGCGCGGCGGCTTCAGCCAAGGGGCCTGCGTCAGTGATGCGGATGCGGTGGAATGACAGATGTGAGCGCGACGCCGTCGGGCCGCGCTGGCCCTGGTAGCGCGAGCCGGTGGCGCCCTGGCCGTAGGGCGCGGCAGCGGGCGAGGACAGGCGGAAGAAGCACAGCTGCCCGACCTTCATGCCGGGCCAGAGCTTGATGGGCATGGTGGCCGTGTTCGACAGCTCCAGGGTGACGTGCCCGGAGAAGCCGGGGTCGATGAAGCCGGCGGTGGAGTGGGTCAGCAGGCCCAGGCGCCCGAGGCTGGACTTGCCCTCCAGGCGGGCAGCGATGTCACCGGGGAGGGTGACGCGCTCGTAGGTGGAGCCGAGCACGAACTCGCCGGGGTGCAGCACGAGCGGCTCATCGGGGCCAACGTCGACCAGGTGAGTGAGCCGGTCCTGCTCGACAGCGGGGTCGATAACCGGGTAGCGGTGGTTGTCGAACAGGCGGAACCAGCGGTCCAGGCGCACATCAATAGAGGCGGGCTGGATCATCTCCGGGTCATAGGGCTCGAGGCCGACGTGACCGGATTCGAGTTCTGCGCGGATGTCACGGTCGGAAAGCAGCACGCCCCCGATTGTGCCAGGTTGCCGGCGCCCCGGCACCCGGCTCGGGGCGCCGCGGCCGACTCAGTTGCTCAGCGGCACGCCTTTAGCGTCGACGCCCCACGGCTGGGCGCCGGGCGTGGCAGTGAGGATGATGATGCCCTCAACCAGTCCCCAGATCCCCGATACCACGGCCAGAATCCCGAATGACAGCAGCGTGATCAGCAGCTGGGCAATCGCCTTGCCGTTGTAGCCGAGGTAGAAGTTATGAATCCCGAACGCCCCCAGGAAGATGCCCAGCAGTCCCGCGGCGACCTTGGACTTCTGGTTGTACATGGCGTAGGGCTGGCCGTACGCCGCGGCCGGCGCCTGGTAGGCAGGCTGCTGGTACCCGGCCTGCTGGTAGGCGGGATCTTGGTACCCCTGCTGGTAACCGGCGTTCTGGTAGCCGGCCTGCTGCGCCTGATCGTATCCAGGCGGGTAGCTACCGCTCGTGTAGGCCTGCCGCCCCTGGTAGGTGTCTAGTTGCTGATAGGGATTGGCTGCCGAAGCGTCGGAGGAAACGGCATTGTCCTGGGAAACCTGGGACTCCGGCTGATAGCCGCCGGAGGGGTCCTGCATGTTCGCCCCGTCGGAGCCGTCAGTGTTCTGCGGCTCGGGCGGGCTGAAGGGCGAGAAACTCATATGCTCACTCTGGCAGATCGGGGCGCGGCCACGCAGCCCGTCTCATGGGTCGTTCTCCCCACGCGAGGAATCTCACGCCCATTGCAGCGACTTGGGTCACGCTGCCGCGCAGTACC
>NZ_PIZC01000006.1:0-11864 GCF_019325145.1 Actinomyces sp. 594 | reverse complement strand
CCGGCAGCCACCGGCGGGACTCACCTCTACCGGGGCGCGTTGCAACGCGCCCACCACGTGGTAACCTGTGCCCGCACCTCATCCAGATATGAGGCGCGCGGGTGTAGTTCAATGGTAGAACTTCAGCTTCCCAAGCTGACAGCGCGGGTTCGATTCCCGTCACCCGCTCCACCGATGGCCCGCGGATTCCTGAACCGCGTCCCTCACCACAGCCCGGCGACGGCGCGCACCACCAGCCAAGTGACTCCGGCGTCGACCAGCACCCAGGTCAGCCACCAGAATCCTGCAGGTAACGGGGTCAGCGCGGCCAGCGTACGGTGATCGGCACCGCCGTCTCGCGAGCGGGCGACGGCACCGAGAGACTCCCACGCCCCGGCGAGCAGCAGCAGTCCAACGCCGGCCACCACACCTGCGCGCACAGGCATGGCAGCGGCGGTGTCACCCCACCACCACAGGACCGCCACCACCGCGGCGCTAAACGTCACCAGCGCTGCGGTGCGCACGGACCGGCTCATCACCAGCAGCGCGACCAGCACCACCAGCGCCGCCGCCAGCACCGTGCCCGCCCAGCCTGACAGGGCGGCGAGCACTGCGCCCGCGCCGATAACCGCCGGCATCGGGTAGCCGGCCCAGGCCGTGATGCAGCGGCCGGGCCCGCGGCTGCGGCCGGAGGTGACCGCCCGCCCGGACAGGTCGCCCGCGATGACGAAGCCGTGGAAGCGGCGTCCAACCAGCATGCCGATAGCGGCGTGTCCGGCCTCGTGTACGAGCGTTGTCAACGCGCGGGACCAGCGCCGCACTCCCGGCAGCGCCCAGGCCAGGACCAGCACTACGGCAGCCGGCCAGAGCAGACGCGGGTCGGGCGCCGGGGAGGCGGCCATGCGTGAAAGCACCTCCTCCCAGAGCGTGCCGGCTCCCGGGAGAGCCACAGCTGCTACCGGCACGTCCGCCGCCGCCCATCCGGAGGTCGAACGCACCCCGGCGGGCAGGGCGGCACTGATTGTGGGCGCGCTAGTCACGATCACCCGCCGCAGTCTGCCAGGCACTTCTGTGCGGGTGTTGTCGATGCGCAGCCTGGACCGGTGCCTGGACCGGTGCTCCTGCCCTTAATCGGGCGAACACTGTCACAGAATGCACCACTTTATGACCGGAGCGCTCCCTGTAACATCGCCGGGCCGCATGACTACGCGGATTTGAAGATGGGCCAACCGCCGGGTGGGTTGAAAGTGGTGCATTTCATGACAGCTGTGCGCACCCGGCCGGTCTAGGCGCGCGTGGCCTAGGGTCGGTCCATGCTCGAAACGCGTCGCGCCCGCCCCGGCCGCCTGGTGGTGGCGGCCGCCGTTCTGGACCGACTGCCGAACGCGGCTAAGACGGATGCAGACCGCGCATCGACCGCGTTCTCACCCGCAACGGCCCCGCAGTCAGCCGCAACACCTGTCCTCAGCCCCACGCACGCTGCGCCAAGAACGCTGCTGTGCGCGGCCCGCTCCTACCCGGCCGAGCACGCCGGCCAGTACGAGTTTCCCGGTGGGAAGGTCGAACCGGGCGAAACACCGACGGCCGCGTTGATGCGGGAACTGGCGGAGGAGCTCAACCTGCGCGTGCGCCTGGGCGCCGAGGTGCTCCCCTCACCCGACCTGGCGGTTCCGCCGACGCGAGCAGTAATGCCCCCGGGCGCTCCTCCCGGGGGCAACCGCTGCTCCGACCGCGTTGCCAACGGGCACGTACAGACCGGCGCCGAAGCCGCTGTCGCCGCCTTCCCCGGTGACGACCGCCCGGCCTGGCCGGCGATGCACGGCTACCGCATGCGCGTGTGGCTCGCCGAACCCGTCGGGACACCGCCCCACCTCGGCGATGCGCACGCCGCGCTGAGGTGGGTCCCCTTGGACGAGGTCGGAGCCCTGCCCTGGCTACCCGCCGACCGACCGATCCTGGAGGCAATCCGCTGCCTACTCGCGCACACGCGCTGACTGCTCAGTGTCAGGACGCTCCGCCCGAATTCGCTGTTCCCGGAGCGGCCTGACTCAGGCATCGAGCCACTTCTACCGATCTCGGCACGTAACTACTACCGACCTCGGCGGTATGGGGGTCCACTTGCTGACACTTCTCGCCGCTCCGTCACCTTAAGGGTTAGGGTGTCCTCATGCCGAAGATCTTGGGTAGTTCCCTCGCCGAGCACCGCGAGCGCACCCGCCGCGCCCTGTTCGATGCACTGTCCGATCTGCTGAGCCAGCGTCCCTTCGACAAGATCACCCTGTCCGACGTCGCAGCCCGGGCGGGCGTGGGCCGCACCGCCGTATACAACCACTTCACGGACAAGGAAGACCTCCTCCTGGCCTTCATGGAGTACGAGACGGGCCGCTACGCCAAGGAGCTGACCCGCATCCTCGCCGACGTCGCCGACCCCATCGACCGCCTGCGCATCTACGTACGCCAGCAGGCCCTCATCAAGCGCCACTACCACTTCCCCTCCGGCGGCCCGCTGGCCAGCTCCGTTTCCCGCGACACCGCCGGCCGCCTGCACGCCCACGCCGGGCACATGGCACGAATGCTGACCCGCATACTCACCGACGCCATGGACGCCGGCGCCATCCCCCGCCAGGACCCGGCCCTGCTGATCCCACTGATCCACGCCTGCGTGCTCGGGGGGCGGCCCGCGCCCGCCGAGCCGCACGCCCGCGCCGCCTACCTGGAGTCCCTGGACGTGTTCGTACTGCGCGCCGTGGGGGCGTCGGCACCGGACCATGCCATCCCCAACGTGCCGCCTACGCAGGCGACGGAGCCGACGGCGCCCCCGGCTCGCGCCGTAGGGTAGCCGCCCCTAACCACCCACTGCCGCCCGTACTTGCGCTTGCTCGCACTGCAAACAAGACGTACTACCAGCGCCGCCCGTCACCGCCGCTAAGGCCGGAGTGACCGGTGGAGTTGGCCTCTCCATTGCGCTCCTCCAGTTCCCGGCGCCGAGAATCGCCGGGAGTGGGCGACGGGCTCGACGGTGGCGTGGCCTGCTGGCTGGACTGCCCGGTGCCGGTCGGCTCGGGAGTGGGGGTTCCCGTCGAGCCTCCCGAAGGCGTCGACTCGCCGCTCGCGGACGCAGTGGCCGTGGAGCTGGGATCTGACTGAGCGCTGGGGTCCGGCTCGGACGCAGGATCGGGCGGAGGCGGCACTTCGCACTGGCCCGCGGCTTGCATCGCCGCATCCCACTGTGCCTCCGCAGTGGCCGAGTCGCCCCCGTCCTGGGCTACGTCCGCGAGGGACGCGTGGGCGGCGTAAAGATTCACGCGCACCAGGCACTCAGGCGCCTGCGGATCAAGGACCGTCACCGTGTTCCCCGCTTCATCCTTCACCTGTACGGTGCCGGCGGCGGGCGCGGTCACCAGCGCCTCCTCCAGCTCGCCCACCGCGGCATCCAGCCGGTCATCCAGTAGCTGGGCGGTACCCAAGTTGTAGTGGACGCGCCACTGCTCCAGCCAGGGGTTCAGGCGCGCCACCGCACCGTAGCGGTCCACCGCGGCGGCGTAGTTCCCGGAGACGGCGGCATGGTTGGCGGCGAAGGTCAGGCCGACTACCGCCAGCATCCACACCGCGATCACCGCGACGACGACAGCCGGCACCCCCTGCCAGGCCAGCAGCCGCCGCCGACGCGCCAGCCGGGCACGTCGGTGCTGGGGCGACTCCGCCTCGGGCCCGGTGGTGTCGGCTATGCCGGCACGCACGGCGTAATCGTGGGCCTCGGCAGTACTACGGGCCCCGGGGCGGTAGGCGTCATTCTCGCCGGGAAGCCCGGCGGAGCCCGCCTGCGGGTCTTGGGGACCGGCTGCGCCGGAGTAGGTCATCGGGGTCCTCCTGCCTGCGCCCCCGGGCGGCCACCGACGGCGGGGAGCGTCAGTCTTTGCACGGCGCGGTCGGCGCGTATCAGCGCCACTCCCTCCCACACCAGTAGGACGGCGGCTACCAGCCCGAGTGGCCAGATGACGTAGTGGGTGTAGCGCTTGCGCTCCCGCCCGTCCGACAACACCTGCTCCACGTCCTGGTCGGTGAAGGCCTCACCGGGGTCGTCACCGGTGCCCGTGCGCTGGAGGTAGGTGACGCCCAGGGCGTCGGCCACCGCCTGCAGCTCGGCGGTATCAGGCACGGAAACCGCGGGCTCGCCGGTGCTTGGATCGGTGATGTAGTCGGCGTCGGGGTCGGCCGAACCGCCGAAGGCGCGCATGCGTCCACCGCCCTCAGTGCCGTAGCCGAGCACCGCGCCGCCGTCCACGACTTCCCCCAACTGCTGCCAGCTGACCCCGGCGGCGTCGGCCGTGCCCGCGCCGCGGCCGTCATCGGTCGCCTCGCCGTCGGAGAGGATGAACACCAGGCGGGCGTTCTCGGGGGCGGACTCGGCGGCGCCGGTCAGGGTCTGAGACAGCAGCGGCAGCGCGCGCTCAAGGGAGGATCCCTCGGAGCGGTTGGTGACCTCCTGCTGCAAGGAGCCGATCCAGGAGGTGACCGCGTCAATGTCACTCGTCAAGGGCAGTTCCCGGGCGGCAGTGGAGTCCAGGGCGATGATGCTGAAGCGGGCATCGGGGTAGGCGTCACGAATGGTGGTCAGGTCGGCGCGCACCCCGTCCAGGCGGGTGCCACCCCCGGCCTCGGGCCCGCCCGCCCAGTCCTCCGCCGCCATCGATCCGGTGCGGTCCACCACCAGGTAGACCTCAACGTTGGAGACGGCCACCGCCTCGGTCACCGGCACACTGGGTCCCGCCAGGATCAGTACGACGGCGGCGCCCAGCGCCACCCGCCGCCACCAGGTCGAGCGCGCGCCAGGGTCGGCACCGCTGCGCAGCAGCCAACGTGCGGAGGCGGCCAGCACTGCGGCCACAGCAACGGCAGCCAGCAGGGTGAGCGGCCAGCCGAACAGGGGCACCAGTCTCATGCGCGCCTCCAGGCGGATACCGCCAGGAATCCCAGGACGAACACGGCAAGAACCGCAGCGGCCTGCTCGGGCACATCCGTCACGCGCACCTGGGTGTTGGTATCGAGCTCGTCCACCTGATCGGCCTCCAGCTCCCGGACGATCTGGCCGGCCGTGTCGGCGTCGTCCACCTCGTAGAAGCGTCCGTCGTGGGCGGTGGTGATCTCGCGCAGGTCCTCGCGGGCCGCATCCACATCCTTGCCGGAGACGTCAGGGTCGGCCAGCTCCGGGTCCGCTCCGAACAGGGAGAACAGGCGGATGGACTCCTCCTGGGCGAGGTCGGCGGCCTGGGACACGGAGTAGATCTGCTCGTGGAAGGGGTCGAGTATCTGGTTGTCGGTCGCCAGGATGATGGAGCGGGAGCGGTCGGCTACCGGATTGTCAAAGGCGAGGGTGCAGGAGGCGAGCCCGTCCCCGGCCAGGGAGGACCCGGTGACCTCCTCGGCGAGGGTCCCGGAGAAGGTCTGGTAGTAGCGTTCCAGAGCGGGATTGCCACGATAGGGCAGGAAGTCGAGGACGTCGGCGATCTCGTTGAACTGATCCTGCAGCAGCTCGTAGTCGTCGGTCAGCGGCACGATCGTCTGCGCGGTGGAGTTCCAGGCGACCAGCGCCACCCGCTCGCCCTCGAAGGTGTCCAGCAGCTTGGCGAAGGTATCCAGGATCTTGGAGTCAGTGGTCACCATGGAGGTGGAGACGTCCAGGCACAGCACGATGTCCCGGCTGGCCAGGGACTCATTGCGCACGGTGCGCTCGATGGGGCGCCCGGCCATGGCGGCGGCCGCGCACAGGGCGACGACGAGCGCCGCTCCCAGGAGCGCGTGCAGCATACGGCGCCGGGCCAGTCGCTCCCGCAGCATGGGACTGCTCAGCAGGGAGGCGGAGTTCGCCACCCGGCGCGCCGCTTCCCCGTGGCGGCGCCGGGAACCGTCCCCGAGGCCGCCCGTGGCCGCCGCCGCTGCCACGGCCACGGCGGTTAGGATGACGACCCAGACGAGCCAGGGCATCACCATCGGTTGACCACCTCCCGGGCCCGCGCAATAGCGGCATCTGCGGCGGCGTCGGGGTCGCGGTCGAAGGAGGGCTGCTCCCACACGGCCAGCAGCTCACCCACGTGCCCGAGCGGGTTGGTGTCCAGGGGGCGGCGGCTGGCGCGCACCCGACGCAGCCGCTCCGTGATGGAGCGGGGGCCGGCGGTGTCCGCCATGTCCAGGATCTCCAGGACAGTGGCGGAGACAATGTCCTCGCCGCTGCGGGCAGTCGCAAAGCCCCGCAGCGTGCCGGCCAGTTCCAGGTGCAGGCCGCGCAGGTCCAGCTCGTTGCGCTGATAGCGGGCGGCGGTTTCATCCACCCGGCGGGCCCACTGGCTGCGTTCCGAGGCCGCCATGGGGATATCGCCGACCGACAGGGCCGTGTCGCGGCGGGTGACTAGGAAGGCGCGCAGGATGAAGGCGGCTGCAGCGATCAGGGCGACCACGCCGATCAGTGGCATCCACAGGGGCATCAGTACCGGTGGGTTGACGACCATCTCAGCGCCTCCCCCGGCGGCTGCGGCTCGATGCCAGCCGCTGGCGGGCCAGCAGGGCAGCGATGGAGTCCACCATGGACGCGTCGGAGCGGATGGCGGTGTGCTCAATGCGGCGGGCGTCCAGCAGAGCGGTCACGGCGGCGCGCCGGGCGTCGGCGGCGGCACTGAGCTTGGCCGCCAGGGCGGCGTCCTCACGCAGGAACGCGGGGATCTCACCGTCCAGCTCAACATCTCGGGTGCGGCCGCGGCCAGGAGCCAGCGGGGTATCGTCGGCGATCTGGACCGCGATCAGCTCGTGCTGAGCGGACAGGCGGCGCAGCCGGTCCACCACCGCCGGGTCGGTTTCGGCATCGGGGTGGAAGGTATCGGTGATGAGAACCACCAGGCTGCGCCGACGGTGCCAGGTTCCGACCCGCTCAAGCAGGGTGGACAGGGCCGCGCCGGGGGCGCCGAGCGCGAGTGCATTGCCGTGGGTCAGGGACTCGAACTGGTGCTCTAGCAGGGACAGAATCATCTCGGCGTGCTCACCGCCTGAGCGCGCCGGGCGGGTGATCACGCGGGCGGCGTCGGCGGCGACCAGCGCCACCGTGTCACCCCGCAGGCGCGCCAGGTAGGCGAAGACCTCGGCGACGGCGAGGGCAAGATCGCGCTTGTCCTCGCCACTGGGAGCCTGGGCGGCCATCGTGCGGCTGGTGTCGACGGCAAGCACTAGCGGCAGGTTCGACTCGCGCTGGTAGCGCTTGATCACCGGCTGGCCGGTGCGGGCGGAGGCCTTCCAGTCGATGTCGGTGACGTCATCCCCGGGCCGGTAGACGGACAGGTCATCGAAGTCCTGCCCGTGACCGACGAACACGGAGCGGTGGCGCCCGTCAAGCAGGCTGGTGGAGCGGCGCAGGGTGGGCAGTGACAGGCGGCCGCGCACGCGCGCCACCCGAGGGCCGGACCGGCGCCGGCCGGGGGCGGTCGGCTCCTGCGTGGAGGCGGGGTCGGGGCTGGTCATGGTCGCGGAGCCGGTCAGGGGGTCGGGACAGCGGCGAAGATCGCATCGATGATGGACTCCGGCGCGATGTCGTCGGCCAGGGCGTCATAGGTCAGCACCAGGCGGTGGCGCAGAACCGCGTGGCGGAGTAGGCGGACGTCGTCGGGCGTGACGTAGGTGCGGCCGGCCTGCAGGGCAACGGCCTGGGCGATCTTCATCAGGGCGATGCCCCCGCGCGGGGAGGCGCCCACGCGCACGTGCCGCTCCAGCCCGGGCACGGGCCGGGGGCCGCCGCCGCGGGAGGTGTTGACCAGGGCCACGATGTAGTGCTTGATGACCGGGTCGACGTACACGCGCTCGACCGCGCCCTGCAGCCATTCAACCGCATCGGTGGAGATCGGCCGGGCGTGGATGGGCTCCTCGAAGGCACCGTTGGAGATGCGGTCCAGGACGTCGGCCTCCTCCGCCGGCCGGGGGTAGGTGAGCACCTCCTTCATGAGGAAGCGGTCCATCTGCGCCTCCGGCAGGACGTAGGTGCCCTCCTCCTCGATCGGGTTCTGAGTGGCCAGCACCATGAAGGGGTGGGGCAGGGGGTAGACGACGCCACCGATGGAGGTCTGCCGCTCCTGCATGGCCTCCAGCATGGCCGACTGGGTCTTGGCGCTGGAGCGGTTGATCTCATCGAGCAGCACGATATTGGCGTGGACCGGGCCGAGCTGGGTGGTCATCTCACCGATGGCGTAGTTGAGCACCTGGGTGCCGACGATGTCGTTGGGCATCAGGTCGGGGGTGCACTGGATGCGGTGGAAGGTGCCGGACACCGCGGCGGCCAGCGTCTGGGCGGCAGTGGTCTTGGCCAGCCCGGGCACGGACTCCAGCAGGATGTGCCCGCCGGCGATCATGGTTGACACCAGGGCCAGGCGCAGCTGCTCCTGGCCGACCACGCGCTGGGAGAAGATCTGGGTGACGCGGCCCAGCAGCTCCCCGGCGCGTTCAACGTCGGCGCGCGGGGAGGCGTTGGAGCGGGAGTTCCGCTCGGCCTCACGCTCAAGCTCGGCGGAGGACGGCAGGGACTGGGTACCGGGGTATCCACCCTCGGGCGCGGAGGCCGCGGTGGCTGCCGCGCCCGTGACGCCTCCGGCACGGCGAGAGCGGCGCCCCGATCCGGACGGGTTCGGCTGGCTGGGTGCCGCGGGCACAGACGGGGGTACGGACGGGGGGATCGTGCCGCCGGCGGCCCCGCCGGCGACACTGGCGCCAGACCACGCGGAGCCCGTACCTGAGCTACTGGTACCGGCTCCCGGCGGATCGGGCTGCATGGTCATGGCACTCCTCTGGTTCTCCGCGCGTCGCCCGCCTCGCGCCTGGCGCTGCGGCAAGCATATTGTCTCGGGGAGGCTACACGAGCCCCCTGAAGGTTTCATCGCACTGTGGTGGGAAGTACTTCCCGCCACCGCCACCCGGCGCGCCTTCGGGGCAGCGCGTGGCCCGCACGCTCCCGCCAACCCGCCCCATCCGCAGATACCGGCCCCGGTGTCACTGGATGCACCACATTCACGTCGTTCACGCCGCCCTCGGCCCACAAGCCGGGAAACCAGGCGCAGAATCACGCCGATCGCCCCGATCCCAAGGACGCACCACACCCGAAAGTGGTGCATTCCATGACAGATCCACTCCCCCGCGCGGGCTCGCCCCCCGCTACCAGCTGGCGAGGCTGACGTCAGAGCCGGACAGCGTCAGCCGCACTCCGTCACGCGCAACGTAGGCCTGGGACAGTGTCAGTCCCTCCGGCAGCACCTCGGGACCGATCTCAATCTCCGGTTTGTCCAGGCCGAAGTACTCCAGCGCGGTCCCCAGGGACAACGCGCTGATGCCGCCGGCGCCATCCGTATCATCCCCGCCTGCCGGGTCATCCACGTCGATATCCACGCCGAACACATTCAAGGAGACCACCGAGAACTTCAGCCCGCCCGCGTCGGTGACCACGGGCTCAAACGTCAGCGACGCGTCGACTCCGAGCACGGTTGCGAGGGCAGTAACCCGCCCGGGCTCAGTAGTCGAACCGTAAACGTCAGGGGTGATCGTCAGCTCGGGCACATCAGGCGCAGCCGCCGCCACGAGCCGCTCCAACTCGTCGAAGCCAATCGCCGCGGAGGCGTAGACCTCGCCGGCCCGGTAGGGGTCACGGGTACCGACCGCCGTGAGGTTCGCGGTCACATTCGTGAACTCCAGGCTGGCCACCGCAGCCAGGCCCGCCCCCGCCGGGTCGTCCCCCGTCCCCCCGGCGCCGGTGGGCGCATCAGTCGGGTCGGCCGAGGCGTCATCCCCGCCGGATCCGGTTTCAATCACCAGGCTCTCCGACCTCAGGCTCAGTGTCTTCAGCTCGTGCCGGAGCAACTGCGGCAGCACGATGCCGTCCGTGGTGATGCTGGCATCGGCGGCAAGACCCGGCAGGGCCGCGCGCACGGTCTGCTCGACCTGTCCGCGCGCATAACGCTCCGCGCCGACCAGACCGCCGGCCGCCACGCACACCAGCACCAGCAGCGCTGCCAGCCCACGCCGCCGCCAGCGCTGCCGACCGTGCCGTCGGAGTTCAGACCGCGCGCCCTCCTGCCGCCCAGCCGCGGTGGCCGCGGCGCCCTGCGCGTCATCCGGCCCGGCTGTGGATGCCAGGTCGGGGGTCGCGGCGTTAGCGGTCACCCCGCCTCCCCCGCCTGGGCGGCGCCGCGGGACGGTGGGACCGGGGCGGTATCCACGCGGGATCCGCTGCCCGCCTGCGCCGCCTGATTCGCCTGGTACTCCTCATCCAACAGCGGCAGGTCCTCCGCCGTAACCATCAGTGTGGACACCGCATGCTCCACCAGGGCGGCCCGGCGGTTGGAGGCGACGCCGCCGGCGCGCCCACCGCGCAGGCCCCGCACTCCCACGCGGTCGAGTTTCTCGCAGACATTGTCGAGCTTGCGGTTGAACTTAGTCAGCGACCAGCCCAGCCGGGCGGCCGCCGAGGCCGAGGAGGGGATCTCGGCGGAGCCGGTACCGGCGCGCTTAAGCACCGGCTCCGCCAGGGCGAGTACCAGCAGCCGCTGCGACCGAGTCATGGGGGTGGCGCCGATGGTGGTCTGCCCCCGCGACTCGCGCGTTCCGTCAATGCCGGTGAAGCGCCCCGCCTCTGCGGTGATCAGGTCGATCTCGTAGGTGGTGGGCCCGGCGGAGAAGGTCAGGATGACGCGGGAGAACACCAGCGGCATGCTGGCGCCGGGGGCGAGCCGGGACTGCACCAGTCCGTCGCCGTCGGTGAGTGTGGCTGACAGGTGCGAGCCCTCGTTGGCGATCCACCACAGGCCCGAGTCGTGGCGCAGCACCAGGAAGCGGCGGTGCAGGTAGGGGTTGTCATCGATGTCGAGGTCTCCGCCGCGCCCGATGACGAAGGTCTCCTCCGTCCCCACGCGGTAAACCTCCCCGGAGAAGTCGACAACCAGCTCCTCCGGGCGGTCGGGGTCGACCTCCGGCAGGTCGGTCCAGGTAAGGTCACTCATTGGGTCCCCGCTTCCTCGCGTGATAGCTGAATGTACTCTGAATGCGCTGCTCACCGCGGCGTTGCAGCACCGCCACGGCCCTTGCCCCCGGCTGCGCCGCATGCTCCGCTGGACCGGCCGACCGGAGCGGCCGACCGGACTGACTAACAGCAGCGTAACGGATTCCCGTCCCGGCGCCCGGGCGGGCTGCGTGCCCCGCCGCAGCTCGCGCGCTCACAGCGGCGGCTCAACACGCAGGGTAACGCCGTCGCCGACGTCGAGCAGGTCCCCGACTTGCAACGGGGTCGGCAGGGCTGTGGCCAAGAGCACCGGGGCCGCGCCCGGGCGCACTAGAACCGTTCCGTTGGCGGAGCCCAGGTCGCGGGCGAGCAGGCTCCACCCGGCCACGGTGATCTCCAGGTGCGAGCGCGATACGAAGTGATCGGCGCTGGGCACGGTTACCAGCTGGGTAGCGGCCTCCTGGCCCGGGCGGGGCCTGGGCGCGCGCCCGACGACGACGTCTCCCCGCACGGGCACGGTCTGCCCCGTGGAGAAGGTCAGCACCGCCAGCACGGGCCGCGGCACCTGCCGGACCTCGCCGGTCAGCGGCGCCGCGCACGCCTGGCAGGCGACGGCGTCCAGGGGGTTGGGGTGCCCGGCGGCGCACATGGCCGCCGGAATCAGTGGCACCGGCGGCTCCGGCGCAGAGGCACCCCCCGCATCCTGCAGCGCCAGGGTGCTTTGGGCGGCGTCCGGCTGCTCCGCTGCGGGGCCGACGGCGCCTGCGCCCTGGCCTGCAGCGCCGTCACCACCGTCCGCGGGCGCCTCCGCAGTCGCGCCGGCGGGCACGCCCGCGCCGGAGCCACCGGTCCGGCGGCGCCTGCC
>NZ_PIZC01000005.1:0-3778 GCF_019325145.1 Actinomyces sp. 594 | reverse complement strand
CAGAAGTCATGAGACTCAACCGTCCCAGAAGTGTGGAGACAGCACAGTACCCCTACCGTACGAACCGTCACCACCAGGTACGAATCGTCGACCGGAACGTACGAACCGTCACCACCAGGTACGAACCGTCAACCAGTGCCCGCGAACCGCCGGCCAGAACGTACGAACCGCCGCGCCAGCACAGCCCCAAACACGAACCGTCAGGATGCGGGCGCAAACACGTCGGAAGTCGAGCCTCATGTATCCCCCTTTTTAGCAGCGTCAGGGCAGTACGCACAGCGCTCGACTACCGTCCGTCACTTCGCGATGAACACCTCCCTCCCGCTCTCGATGGCCTTCTCGGCCTTGATGGTCCCGGTGATCTCCTCCCCGTCAACCGTCAGCACGCCATTGGCATAGCTGTGGGGCGCGCCCACAAGGGGGATGGTCAGCACCTCCCGGTCCGGGCCGGTGAAGCTAGGCACCCCGAGCACCTGCAGGTTGTGCCCCTCACCGTCGAGCACCAGGATGGTAGTGGTGAGCACCACCTTGTCCTTGTAGGCGAAGGAGCCCCCGTACCCGATCTCCCCGTACTCGTGCACACGCAGGTAGGCCACGGAGGTGTCCGCCTCGGCGGCGTCGATTTTCCTGATGTCCGGGCCGGTGTACTCCTCGGACTCCTTGATCAGCTCATCGACCTTGCCACTGACCGCGGGATCGATGTCTTCCGGCACAGGGCTCACCTCTTCCAGGAGCAGCTCGGTGAGCGTCTTGCCGCCGGCGTAGAAGCCGCTCTTCCAGCCCGGCCTGGTGGCGTCCAGCAGCACCCCGGTGACGAAGCCGAAGGCGTAGGACTCCACGTCAACCGACACATCCAGCGACTCCTCCTGCAGCAGCGGGGCCTGCCGCGCCTGCAACTGCTCCGCGGACTGGTCCGCCTGGATGGACAGGGCCATGTACTCCACGTACCGGGCCACGCCCTCGGCGATGTCGTAGTGGTGGATGTCCTGCGCCTCCTGGGCGAACTCCGACTTCCAGGTGTCCAGCCAGTGGCGGGCGTATCCCAGGTGCTCGGCGCGCTTGCCAGGATCGGTGGCGGCCAGGCGCAGGCGGTCCAGCAGCATGCGCCGCAGTGTGCGCGGACGGGCCTGGTACGGGTAGGGAGTGTCCCGACTGCTTGAGGCAGAGACGTTGATCTCGCCCTGATAGTAGAAGTGCACCAGCTCGTGGGTCATCAGGGCGAAGGCGAAGGTGGCCGGGTCAGTCAGATCCGCGGTGGGGGCGGACGAACCGGTCGCGGCGATCGAGGGCGTGGCGTTCCCGCTCGCCGTCGTCTCCTCACCGTGCCCCGGGCCATTGCTGGCCGCCGCGGCCTGCCCCAGGTTGAGGGTGATCGACGGCTGCCCCTCGAACTCCACCTTGCCGTATGAGGACGGCGGCTCAATGTCCGCAAACTCGGCGGCCTTGAGCTCCCGGTGCCCCGCGGTGGAAATCACCCAGGCCCGGGTGGCCTTGAACTGCTCATCCACCTGCAGGGCGATGATCCGGTGCCGGGTGTAGTCAACCCCGGGCCACACCGGCCCCATGAGCGGCCAGGCGCGCGTAACCCAGTTGGCGATGCCCTCCACCATCGTCTCGTACTGCTCGGCGGACAACGACGGCGTGCCGGTCAGAGAGCCGAGGGGGTTTACCGCCCCCGCGCCAGGATCGGGAGCGGACGGGCTCGGCGTCGTCGTCCTGCTTCCCGCACCCGGTGAGCCGGCGCAGGCGGCCAGGGGCAGCAGGAGGGCCGTACCCATGGCGGCGACGGCGGAACGACGTGACAGGGACCATGCGGTCGGATCGGTTTTAGTCATTTGCTGGCTCGCTTTCATTCTGGATTCAGGCTGCATGCGTTTGTCCACCCGCGGCAGGCCAAGAGTTCTTCCCGTGCCCGCCTTGCGGCGCGTACGCCCTCAGTACTGCTGCACCTGCTCGGCACAGGTCAGGTCCTTGTGCGGCAGCTCCCCGCGCAGCAGGTAGGCGTCGATTGCGTTGTCCACGCATTCGCCCTTGCGCATATAGGCGCCGTGCCCGTTGCCCTGGACGGTCAGCAGGCGGGCGGAGTCGAGCTGCTTGACCAGGGCCTGGGACCACTGGTACGGGGTTGCCGGGTCGCCGGTTATGCCGACGACGAGTATCGGCGCGGCCCCCGTTGCGCGGATCTGTCCGGGCAGGTGATCGGTGTGATGCCCCCAGCCCTGGCAGAACGCATCCGCGTACCCGAGGCCTTCGCCCAGGATGGGTGCCACCCGCTTGATCTCCTCTGCCTGGGCGTCCCATTGCGGCTCATCGCCCCGCACCGGGTAGTCCAGGCAGTCGACGGCGCTGATGGCGTACTGGTTCGCTGCCTCCCGCGCCTGCTTTTGAGCCAGTTCCGCGGGGTCTGCCTCCGCATCGACCAGATCCGGGTTTGCGATCACTGCCAGCGCGGTGCCGTCACCGTTGTTGATCGCCGGGGTGAGGGCCGCGGTGAGAAGGTCCCAGGCGCTGTTGTCATACATCAGGTCCACCAGCGTGCTGGTCAGCGTCTCCCCGTCCACGTCCTTACCCACGGTGCTGGGCAGGGGCGTGGCGGTGGCCCGCTGGATCAGCTGCCCGATCTGCTCCACACCCGAGGCGACGCCGCCGGTGAGCGGGCAGTCCGTGCCGGCCTGACAGTGCTCCACATAGGCGTGCAGGCTCTTCTCAATGGCCTCGGCCTGCTGCACGACGTTGTCGGCGTTCTCCTGCGCGGGGTCCTGGGCGCTGTCCAGCACCATGCGCCCGACGTTCTCCGGGAACAGCTCGGCGTAGCGGGCCCCCAAGTAGGTGCCGTAGGAGGTGCCGAGGTAGTGCAGGCGATTGTCGCCCGAGAGCGCTCGTAGCACGTCCAGGTCGCGCGCCACTGAGGCGGTGTCCATGTGATCGATGATCTCGGGGACGGGTGAGTACTGCTCGCACCTGGCGGCCAGCTCCGCGGCCGCCTGCTCGGAGTCCTGCGCGCTCTCGGCCGCCATTTCCTCCTGCGCGGTGTCCTCCTGGGGCTGTGCGGCCGGGGTCGGCTCACCGGCCTCAAGGGCGCCGCGCGCCGCCTCCTCGATCTCCTGCGGGCTCAGGCAGGTTAGGGGGGTTGACTCGCCCACACCGCGCGGGTCGAAGCCCAGGATGTCGTAGCCGGCTCGCAGCGCGTCGGAGAACACGCCCTCCTGCGACACGTACTCCAATCCGCTGCCTCCGGGACCGCCCGGATTGGTCAGCAGCGTGCCAATCGGGTTTCCTGAGGTTGAGGGCAGCTTCTTCACCGCCAGGCTGATCGTCTTCCCTGCGGGAGCGTCATAGTCCAGGGGCACCTTCACGGTGGCGCACTGGAAGGCGGCGTCGTCGTCGCAGCTGTGCCAATCGGGCTTCTGCCCGTAAAAGGCCTCCAGTCCCGCGGGCACGGGCGGACTGTCCGACGCATCAACCGGAACGGGGGCCGTCCGGCCTCCCGACGGCGCCGAATCCGCGCCGCCGACGGCGCATGCCGACGCGAGCAGGCAGGCGGCAGCCACGGCCGCCAGTGGAACGACAGCCCTATTGTGAATCATTTTCGTTCTCATGAACTAAAAGGTAGATGGCGTCGGCACCCACCGAATCCGCCCGCTGACCGATACGCACCCGGCGCGCGCTCATCCAGCGGTATGAGCGCCCCTCCTCCCGCCCGCGGCAGGGCCAGCCGGCCGGGTCGGCACCCGGGCGACGGCGCCCGGCCCGCCCGCGGCCCGGCGGGGCCCCTGCG
>NZ_PIZC01000067.1:163563-167863 GCF_019325145.1 Actinomyces sp. 594 | reverse complement strand
CGGCGCCCGGTCGGACGGCCCGCGACCCGCGGGCGTGCCCCCGCGCCGGCCGCTGCGGCACGGCGCTGTGGCGGCAGGTGAGGCGGACGCGGTTCGCGACCCGGTCAAGGACACGGTGCCCCGCGGCATCCCGGCGATCGACGAGGCCGCGGCCCCGGTGCCGCCCGCAAAGCGGCCGGAGATGATCATTGTCACCGGCATGTCCGGCGCAGGCCGGTCCCGGGCGGCCAATGCGCTGGAGGACCTCGACTGGTACGTGGTGGACAATCTTCCTCCGCAGCTGTTGCCGGCCTTGGCCGGCATGATGACCACGGTCGGCGCGGGCGTACACCGGCTGGCCGCCGTCGTCGACGTGCGCAGTCGCGAGTTCTTCGCCTCCTTCATGCAGTACCTGGGGCAGCTGCGCGACGGCGGCGTCAACGTCCGCCTGATCTTCCTGGACGCCTCCGACGCGGTGCTGATCCGCCGCTTCGAGTCCTCCCGCCGCCCCCACCCGCTGCAGGGGACCGGCTCGATCCTGGACGGCATCGAGCACGAGCGCACACTTCTGGCGGGGCTCAAGGGCACCGCCGATGAGGTCATCAACACCACCGACTACTCGGTACATGACCTGGCGCGGCGCATTCGCGAACTGGTGGCGCACGAGTCCGACCTGGGCCTGCAGGTGACGGTGATGTCCTTCGGCTTCAAGTACGGGCTGCCGATGGACGCCGACCACGTCCTGGACGTGCGCTTCATCCCGAATCCCTACTGGGTCACGGAGCTGCGGCACCTGACCGGCAGGGACACGCCCGTGGCCGAATACGTGTTCCAGCAGGACGGCGCGGCCGCTTTTGTGGACGGCTACGTAGACCTGCTGGTTCCGGCGCTGCCGCGCTACGTGGACGAGCTCAAGCCCAATGTCACGATCGCGGTGGGCTGCACCGGGGGCAAGCACCGTTCGGTTGCGACCGCGGAGCGGATCACCGCCAGCCTGCGGGCCGCAGGCTTCAAAGTCTCCGTGCAGCACCGGGACCTGGGTAGGGAATGAGACGACAATGAGCGACACCCTGAGTCAAGCGGCCGGCTCCGCCATGCGTCCGGCGCGGGCCACCATCGATTCCGCCGGGTGGAGCCGCCGCGGCGAGGAGGGGCCTGCCGTGGTCGCCCTGGGGGGCGGGCACGGGCTGTCCGCCACGCTGCGCGCCCTGCGGCATGTCACCCACCGGCTCACCGCCGTGGTCACGGTCGCCGACGACGGCGGCTCCTCGGGGCGGCTGCGCCGCGAGTTCGACTGCCTGCCCCCGGGTGACCTGCGCATGGCGCTGGCGGCGCTGACCGATGAGACCGAGTGGGGACTGACCTGGCGCGACGTGCTGCAGCACCGCTTCTCCGCCGAGGGAGAGCTGGACAACCACGCCCTGGGCAACCTGCTGATCCTGGCGCTGTGGCAGCTGCTGGGTGACGAGGTGGAAGGACTGGACTGGGTGGGGCGGCTGCTGGGCATCCACGGCCGCGTCATCCCCATGAGCGCCTCCCCGCTGGTCATCGAGGCGGATATCGTCAACGGGGCGGACCGCCAGCGCGTTTCCGGACAGGTGGCCGTGGCCACCACGCGGGGGCGCATGGAGAATGTGCGCGTCGTCCCGGAGGACGCCGATGCCCATCCGGAGGCCATCCGTGCAATCGACGCCGCGGACTGGGTGATCCTGGGGCCCGGCTCCTGGTACACCTCCGTGCTCCCGCACCTGATCCTGCCCTCCATGCGGCAGGCACTGGTCAGCACCAGCGCCCGCAAGCTGGTAGTACTTAACCTTTCGGCGCAAAGCGGCGAGACCGACAACATGACGGTGGCGGACCACCTGCGGGTCCTGGCCGAGTACGCTCCCGAGCTGCGCCTGGACGTGGTGGTGGCCGATCCCACTGTGATCGAGGACCTGGCTGATCTAGAGTCCGTTGCCGCATCCATGGGTGCGGTGCTGGTGCTGCGGCAGGTGCGCACCGGTGACGCACTGTGCCACCATGACCCGTTGCGGCTGGCGGCCGTCTTCCGGGACGCCTTCGACGGCGTCATGGGTGACATCGCCTCGCCGCCGCGCGGCGCCTGAACCGCCCAGACCCTTCCAACCCAACCGCCACAGGAGCAGGAGCACCATCGATGTCGCTGACGGTAACCGTCAAGGACGAGCTCGCCCGCGTGACCACCGACAACGCCGCCCAGAGGCGCGCTGAGGTGGCCTCCATGCTGCGCTTCGCCGGCGGCCTGCACCTGGTGTCCGGCCGCATAGTCGTCGAGGCCGAGCTGGACCACGGCGGCGCCGTGCGCAGGCTGCACCGGGACCTGCGGGAGCTGTTCGGCATGACTCCTGAGGTACTGGTGGTTCAGGCCGGATCACTGCACCGCGGAAGCCGCTACGTGCTGCGCGTGGCCGACCGCGGGCGGGACCTGGCCCGCCTGACCGGGCTCGTTGATGCCCACGGGCGCCCGGTGCGCGGTATGCCCGTAGCCGTGGTTCAGGGTGGCCGCAACGCCTCGGCCGCGGCCTGGCGGGGTGCCTTCCTGGCCCGGGGCTCGCTTACCGAGCCGGGCCGCTCCTCCGCGCTGGAGGTTACCTGCCCCGGCAGTGAGGCGGCGCTGGCCCTGGTCGGTGCCGCACGTCGCTTCGAGGTGACTGCCAAGGCCCGGGAGGTGCGCGGCGCGGACCGCGTGGTTGTGCGTGACGGCGACGCCATCAGCGTGCTGCTGCAGCGGATGGGCGCGGTGGAGGCCAATGCGCTCTGGGTGGAGCGCCGCTCCCGGCGCGAGACCCGCGGCACCGCCAATCGACTGGCCAACTTCGACGACGCCAACCTGCGCCGCTCCGTGCGGGCAGCGGTTACCTCCGGTGCCCGGGTGGAACGCGCTTTTGAAATCCTCGGCGAGGACGTGCCCGAGCACCTGGTGCAGGCGGGCAGGCTGCGCATTCAGAACAAGCAGGCGAGCCTGGAGGAGCTGGGCCGTATGGCCGATCCGCAGCTGACCAAGGACGCCGTTGCCGGGCGCATTCGCCGGCTCCTGGCCATGGCTGACAAGCGCGCCCACGAGCTGGGAATCCCGGATACAGAGTCTGCGCTCACCCAAGACATGCTCGACATGTGAGATGTTTCAGCGTGTTCGCCCGTGGCGTGTCCGAACCCGCACGGCGGTGGGTTCGTAACGCTAGACTCGGCTTGCCGGATCAGACGGGGAGCTCCCCACGAAGGCCGGGGCACACACTGTGTGCAGCAAGTACGAGTACGTGCGTCCCATGGCGCACTAGGAGGACACAAAGTGACCACCCGCGTTGGTATCAACGGCTTCGGCCGCATCGGCCGCAACTTCTACCGCGCCGCCCTCGAGCAGGGCGCCGACTTCGAGGTCGTGGCCGTCAATGACCTGACCGACATCAAGACCCTCGCCCACCTCCTGAAGTTCGACTCTATTCTGGGCCGCCTCGCCGCCGAGGTCACCTACGACGAGGAGAACATCATCGTCGACGGCAAGCCGATCCGCGTGCTGGCCGAGCGCGAGCCCGGCAACCTGCCCTGGGCGGACCTGGGTGTCGACGTCGTCGTAGAGTCCACCGGCTTCTTCACCGACGCCACCAAGGCCCAGGCGCACATCGACGCCGGCGCCAAGAAGGTCGTCATCTCCGCCCCGGCGAAGAACGAGGACGGCACCTTCGTGATCGGTGTTAACGAGCAGGACTACGACACCACCAAGCACAACATCATCTCGAACGCCTCTTGCACCACCAACTGCCTCGCCCCCGTGGCGAAGGTGCTGGACGAGGCCTTCGGCATCGAGAACGGCCTGATGGTCACGGTGCACGCCTACACCGGTGACCAGCGCCTGCACGACGCCCCGCACAAGGACCTGCGTCGTGCTCGTGCCGCCGCTCTCAACATCGTTCCCACCTCCACCGGTGCCGCCCGCGCCGTCGCGCTCGTTCTCCCGCAGCTCAAGGGCAAGCTGGACGGCTACGCCATGCGCGTGCCGGTCCCGACCGGCTCGGTTACGGACCTGACCTTCAAGCCCTCCAAGCCGGCCACGGTCGAGGAGATCAACGCCGCCGTCAAGGCTGCCGCCGAGGGCCCGCTCAAGGGCGTCCTGGCCTACTCCGAGGAGGACCTGGTCTCCACCGACATCGTTGGTGACCCCCACTCCTCCATCTTCGACTCCAAGCTGACCAAGGTGCAGGGCGACCAGGTCAAGGTCGTCTCCTGGTACGACAACGAGTGGGGCTACTCCAACCGCCTCGCCCAGCTCACCGCCCTGGTCTGCGAGAAGCTGGCCTGAGCC
>NZ_PIZC01000067.1:161148-163245 GCF_019325145.1 Actinomyces sp. 594 | reverse complement strand
GACGCCCGCGCACGCCAACAGCGTGCGCGGGCGTCCGCACGTAGAGCCCCACCCGTCTGTAAATCAACGTCACACTCAGCACACACTCAATACACACTCAACACTGCGAGGTTTCATGAAGACCATCGAGTCCCTGGGCGACCTGCAGGGCAAGCGCGTCCTGGTCCGCTCCGACTTCAACGTTCCGCTCGACGACGACAAGCACATCACCGACGACGGCCGTATCCGCGCCGCTCTGCCCACCCTCAAGAAGCTGCTCGACGCCGGCGCCAAGGTGATCGTCGCCGCCCACCTGGGTCGTCCCAAGGGCAAGGTCAACCCCGACTTCTCGCTGGCTCCGGTCGCCGAGCGCCTGGCGGAGCTGGCGGGCGTCGACGTCACCCTGGCCGAGGACACCGTCGGAGATGGGGCCAAGGCCGCCGTCGCCGCACTGGAGCCCGGGAACATCGTTCTGCTGGAGAATGTGCGCTTCAACGCCGCCGAGACCTCCAAGGACGACGCCGAGCGCGCCGCCTTCGCCGCGCAGCTCGCGGATCTGGCGGACGTATTCGTCTCGGACGGGTTCGGCGTAGTGCACCGCAAGCAGGCCTCCGTCTACGACGTCGCCCGCATCCTCCCCGCCGCCTCCGGGCTCTTGGTTGCCAAGGAGATCGAGTCCCTCGGCAAGGCCGTCAACGACCCCGAGCGCCCCTACACCGTGGTGCTGGGCGGCTCGAAGGTCTCCGACAAGCTCGGCGTGATCGCCAACCTGCTGGGCAAGGCCGACCGCCTGCTGATCGGCGGCGGCATGGCCTACACCTTCCTCGCTGCGCAGGGCTACGAGGTTGGGACCTCCCTGCTGGAGAAGGACCAGATCGAGACGGTCAAGGGCTACCTCGAGACCGCCAAGGCCAACGGCGTGGAGCTGCTCCTTCCCGTCGACACCGTAGTCGCACCGGAGTTCAAGCCGGACGCCCCGGCTACCGTGGTTCCCTCCAGCGCCATCCCCGCCGACCAGATGGGTCTGGACATCGGTCCCGAGACGCGTGAGCTCTTTGCCCAGGCGATTGCGTCCTCCAAGACCGTCGTGTGGAACGGTCCCATGGGCGTGTTCGAGTTCGCGGCCTTCGCCGAGGGCACCAAGGCCGTCGCCCAGGCGATCTCCTCCTCCGACGCCTTCTCGGTGATCGGTGGCGGTGACTCCGCCGCGGCCGTGCGCACGCTCGGCTTCGACGAGTCCACCTTCTCCCACATCTCCACCGGCGGCGGCGCCTCCCTGGAGCTGCTGGAGGGCAAGACGCTGCCCGGTATCGCGGTCCTCGACGACTGAGCCGCGCCCACAGGCACTTCAATCCCATCACATTCGGAAAAGGAATACGGATAATGAGCAACCGCACCCCGCTGATGGCGGGCAACTGGAAGATGAACCTGGACCACCTTGAGGCCAATCACCTGGTGCAGGGTCTGGCCATGGCGCTGAGCGACGCCGGGCACGACTACTCCAAGTGTGAGGTACTGGTCATCCCGCCGTTCACGGACATTCGCAGCGTCCAGACGATCGTCGAGGCCGACTCCCTCGGCATCAAGTACGGCGCCCAGGACGTGTCCATCCACGACAACGGCGCCTACACCGGTGAGATCTCCACCGACATGCTGACCAAGCTCGGCTGCAGCTACGTGGTTATGGGCCACTCCGAGCGCCGCGAGTACCACGGTGAGTCCGACGAGCTGGTCGGCGCCAAGGCCCGCAAGGTCCTGGATGCCGGCATGACTCCGATCCTGTGCTGCGGCGAGGCCCTGGAGATCCGCAAGGCCGGCACCCACGTGGACTTCGTGCTCGGCCAGATCCGTGCCGCCCTGGCCGGCTGGTCCGCCGAGGACGTGGCCAAGATCGTCATCGCCTACGAGCCCATCTGGGCCATCGGCACCGGCGAGACCGCCACCGCAGAGGACGCCCAGGAGGTCTGCGGCGCGATCCGTGAGGCCCTGCGCGCTGATTACGGCGACGCCACCGCGGACGCGACCCGCATCCTGTACGGCGGCTCCGCCAAGCCGGCCAACATCAAGGAGCTGATGGCACAGGCCGACATCGACGGCGCGCTCGTCGGCGGCGCCTCG